>JALYKU010000164.1 GCA_030774595.1 Chloroflexota bacterium
GCCTTCGGCTCGGCGTGGGCCTCGGCTGGAACGCCGTCGAGTACGAGGCGCTCGGCGAGAACTTTCGCGACCGCGGCCAGCGGTTCGAGGAGCAGATCCAGCTGCTCCGCCGGCTGTGGACCGACGAGTCCGTGGACTTCACCGGCCGGTGGCATCGCGTGGATCGGGCAGGTCTCAACCCGCTGCCGGTGCAGAGGCCGATCCCCCTCTGGATCGGGGCGGATGTTGACGTCGCGATCCGCCGCGCCGCCCGCCTCGGGGACGGGTGGTTCTCGCACCTCACCCCCGATGAGCGGGGGCGCGCAGGGATGGAGCGCTTCCGCGCCTGGGCGATCGAGGCGGGACGCGACCCCGCGGCCATCGGCGTCGAGGGACGCGTGCACGCGCACGGCGGCAGAGAGCGCTGGGCGGTCGACGCGCGCGCCTTCAGGGAGATGGGCATGACGCACCTCGAGTTCAACACGATGGGGGCGGGCTACCGGACGGTGGACGAGCACATCGAGGCGCTGCGGGATTTCCGCGAGCTGGTCGAGGTCTGACGCCGGGCGTCGATATCGCGCGTGTCCGGTCGCGCGCGCCGGATCAGATCGGGATGCCGGCCACCACGCCATACCCATCGGGATCCTCGAGGATGCATTCGCGCCATTTGTGCGCGCGATCGGCGGTCGGGCGAAGCACCACGTCGCCGCGCTCGCGGGCACGCCGCTCGGCCTCGTCGGGGTCGATACCCAGCAGGCGGATCTCCGCGCCGAGGCCGCGCCGCGCGCCGGTCGCGAGTGCGGGTCCCCACGGCGCCTCGCGATGCGTGTGGTCCGCGTGGAGGAGGATGCGGGCGCCGTCGCGTTCGATCGCCGCGAGATCGTCATCGATGCGCACGAGGATGAAGCCGAGTACGTCGGTCCAGAACTCGGCGCTGCGCGCGACGTCCCGCACGATGAGATTCAGAGATAGGCCGACGAGCTGATGCGCCAGGTCCCACGGGAGGATGTCCTGCTCGCGCGGTTTCGCTTTCATGCGGCTGGATGCTAGCGGCGCTGATAATCCGGCGGTGGAAGCGAGCGACGTGCGCGCATTCCTCGCGGGCCTCGACGACGAGGCACCGGACACTCACGGCCTCTCACGCGTGCGCTTCGCGCTCGAGACGCTCGGGCGACCCGACGTTCGCTACCTCGTCGCGGCGGTCGTCGGGGACGGCGCATCGACGGTCGCGCGGTGCGCGCGAGCCGTCCTCGAGGCCGCCGGCGCGCCGACCCAGCTGATGACCGACGGTGTGCAAGGCGTGATCGGCCTGCTCGATGAGCCGCTGCTCGCGCGGGCGGGCACGCTCGCGGCGGCGTCGTTCTATCAGCAGCAGGCCTCTCATCCGGAGCTCGGCGAGATGCGGCGCCGCGAGATGGCTGTGGTCATCGGCCTCGTCGCCTTCGCCGAGACCAACGCCCGGGTCGCTCTTCTGCTCGATCCGCGCGTGATCCCGGACGAGCCGTCGCACGCGCCAGCGCCCGACCTGGTGGTGCTCGGCCGCCTCGACAAGCCGGGCCTTGAGCGCGCGATGACAATGCTCGCCAGGGGCCGGCCGGCGGTGGCGGCGCCGCAGTCGCCAGACGTCCGTGCCTGCCTCGAGAGGGCGGCGCCGGACCGCGGCGTCCCCCTGCTTCTGGGGGACCGCGACTTCGCGGTCACGAGCGACGGCCCACGGATGGCGCTGCGCGTTGGCGACGAGAGTTACGAGGACCTCGACCACGCTGTCGATGCCGACGACGAGCTCGTGGGCACCGGTTTCGCCGCGGCTCTGGCGCTCGGGGTGCTCGGCATACGCATGCGTCCCGAATGGGTGCACGCGGGCGCGCGCGTGAGCGCGGGCGTGGCGAAGTGACTCCGCTTGAGGCGGCCAGGACGTTCATGAAGGCGCTCGAGACGAACAATGCGGAAAAGGCGGTCTCGATATGCGCCGCCGGCGTCGTCATCGTTCTGCCGGGAGGTGAAACGAAGTTCGAGGGGACGGACGGCGCCCGGCGGCTGATTCGGATGGCGCCGCCGTTCATCCGCAGCGTGCGCGAGGAATGGGTCGATGGGACGACCGTGACCCTGAAGGGACTCACTCGCTCGCCGGGACATTTCGCGAACTACACGACGTGGACCTTCGAGACGGACGGCGAGCGCATCACGAACGTTTCGTTCGCCTGGCGGCCCGCGAACTGACGCTCGAACCCGGCATCCATAGGGCGCGCGGTGGTCTGCGGCCATGCTCGCCGGCTCCGGAATCCTGTTGTGGTGGCTGGGCTGAGTTGCGCGCCGACGGCGCGTCGTCGCATCGGCCGAAGCGCCTCTCTCAGGTCCGTCCGAGCGCCTGCAGCGCCGTCGGCAGCAATGTGATCTCGGCGACGAAGACCCGGGGAGGCAGCGTGACCGCGAACAGGCACGCCTCGGCGACGTCTTCGGGCGCGATCATGAGCAGGCGGGTCGCCGCGTCGGGCGGGGCGGGCCGCCGCTCGAGGAGCGGAGTGTCGACCACCCCCGGGTGGATCGCCGTGAAACGCACGCCGCGCTCGTGCTCCTCGAGAGCAGCAGCTTCGACGAGCGATGTGAGGCCGCCCTTCGCGGCCTGGTAGGCGGGGCCGGATGCGTCGGGCCACCGAGCCGACACGCTGCTGATGAACACGGCGCTGCCGCGCGATGCGCGGAGCGCGGGCAGCGACGCCCGAAGGACGTGGAAGGCCGCGCTGAGGTTCGTCGCCAGCAGCGCGTGCCAGGAGTCGGGCGTCAGCTGATCGAGCCGGCGGTCGGGGATATTCGTCCCGGCTGCGTGCACGACGATGTCGATGCCCGCGAGCGAGGCGGCCGCCTCGATCACTCGCGCCGTACCAGCGGGCTCGGTGAGGTCCTGCATATGGGAGACAAGTCGCTCGGGCGCGGTCGCATCGCCCTTCACCGCGCGACGGGCGATGGCGTGCACGGTCGCGCCCTCTCGAGCGAAGCCATGGGCGACGGCGAGGCCGATGCCGCTGCTCGCTCCGGTGACCACGGCCGTGCGACCCGACAGCCGTCCAGCGGTCACCCGCCGGATCCGAGACGCGGCGGTCCTGCGGCCGGTGCGAGTCGGGCGCTCACGCGCCAGGTCCGAGGAACAGCTTCACCGCGGCCGGTGGCGTCTTGGCGGCCTCGGCGAAGATCGCGGGCCCCTCGGACAGCGGACGCACCGCCGGAAGCGGCCCGAGCCGCACCTGCCCCTCCGCGAGCCAGCGGGCCGCCTGGGCGAAGTCGTCATCCGTGTACGCGTACGAGCCGTGGACCGTCAACTGCCCGCGCACCACTCGGTGGAACGGGATGGCCGTCGCGTCGGCGTGCAGGCCGACCATGACCGCCACGCCCGCCGGGCGCAGCGTTTCGATGGCGAGCCGCCGCGACGCTTCGACACCCGCCGCATCGACCACGAGCTCGAAACCACCCTCGGGGAGGCCGCTCGCGGCTGCGAGCGCGTCCGCTGCGCCGGCGTAGGCCGCGTCCGCTCCGAGCCGGAGCGCCTGGTCGCGACGCGCCGCGTGCGGCTCCGAGACCGCGACGAGATCGATCCCCGCGATCCGAGCCGCCTGCATCACGAGCACGCCGATCGTCCCAGCGCCAAGGACCAGGACCGTCCTCGGCTTGCGTGCGGCCGAGCCAAGGCGGATCGCGTGCACGCCGTTGGCGAACGGCTCCGCGAGCGCGCCGAGACGCGGGTCGCACTCCTCGGGCAGGACGACGAGGGCGACCGCCGATACGGCCACCTCGTCCGCGAAACCGCCCGCGCGATCGACGCCCACGAGGCCGCGGCGCAGGCACACGTTGCGCAGGCCCTCGATGCAGGCGACGCACCGGCCGCACGTGACGAGCGGGTTCACGGCCACGCGCCTTCCGATCGCGCTCGAGGGCGCGCCTTCGCCCACGGCCGTCACGCGCCCCGCGAACTCGTGGCCCATCACGAGCGGTGGCACCCGGTTCGACATGCGCCCGAGGTAGCCGTCGATCTCGGACCCGCAGATCCCCGCGGCCTCGTGGCGGACGAGAGCCTCGCCCGGCCCGGGCCGCGGAGCCGCCATGTCCTGGACCTCCATCCGCCCGGGCGCCGTCCAGACCAGTGCCTGCACGCCTCCACGGTAGGCCGACCGGCGCCAACGCGTGGCTCGCGCGGTACGCGGATTGCGGCGACAATCGGCATCGATCGCGGCGACGATCGGCGCCGATCGCGGCATGGGAGGCATCCGAATGAGCCGTCTCTTCCGGAGCTCGCTCACGCTCCTCGTCCTCGCGCTCCTCACGGTCGCGTCCTGCGGTCCCTCGGGCGGCGCACCGACGGGTAGCGGCGACAAGCCGTACGCCGGCACGACGCTTCGCGTGCTGGCCGCCAATCACCCGTGGGCTGACGCGCTGAAGCCCCTGCTGTCCGACTTCGAGTCCAAGACCGGGATCAAGGTCAACTTCGAGCAGTACGGCGAGGATCAGCTCACGCAGAAGCTGACGACCGAGTTCACAGCGGGCAGCTCGGACGTCGACGCGTTCATGCAGCGTCCCCTTCAGGAAGCGAAGCTCTTCGCGCAGAGCGGCTACTACCAGGATCTGAACAAGTACGCCAAGGACACCGCCAAGACGCCGGCCGACTTCGCCTTCGGCGATTTCTCGAAGGCGTCGCTCGAGACCGAGGCCGTCGGAGACGCACTGACCGGCATGCCGATCGTCGTGGAGGCGGAGGTCCTCTATTACCGGAAGGACCTGCTTCAGCAAGCCGCCATCAGCGTGCCCAAGACGCTGGACGAGCTCAAGTCCGCGGCGGCGAAGCTCACGGACAAGGGCAAGGAGCAGTACGGCTTCGTCGCGCGCGGCCAGCGAAGCCCGGCGGTGACCCAGTTCTCGAGCTTCCTGTACAGCTTCGGCGGCGACTGGTTCGACATCAAGTCCAAGAAGGCGACGCTGGACACGCCCGAAGCGCTTCAGGCCTTCAACTTCTACGGAGATCTGCTCCGAAACTACGGCCCGCCCGGCACGCTCAACATGTCGTTCCCGCAGGCGAGCGCGATCTTCGCGCAGGGCAAGGTCGCCATGTACACCGACGCGAACTCGATCTACCAGAACATGCTCGATCCCACCAAGTCCCAGGTCGCGGACAAGACCGGCATCGCCCCGTTCCCGGCCGGACCCAAGGGCGCGAACATGTACAACGTCACCTCGTGGGGCCTGTCCATGTCCGCCAAGTCGGACAAGAAGGACGCCACCTGGGAGTTCATCAAGTGGGCGACCAGCAAGGAGAACGTGACGAAGACGCAGTCGACGGGCGCGGTGCCGGGCGCGCGGAAGAGCGTCTTCGAGACGCCCGAAGGGACGTCGAAGTTCCCAGCCGACTGGAGCACGGCGCAGAACGCCTCGGCCAACGGCCGTGGCTATGACCGGCCTCTGGTCGTCCAAGTCCAGAAGGCGCGCGACATCATCGGGACCGTGATCACGACCGCCATCGAGGGCGGCAACGTGCAGAGCACCGCCAAGCAGGCGCAGTCCGACTTCCAGGCGCTGCTCGACAGCGAGAAGTAGCTCCGAGTGGGGACCGTCGTGCGCTCCGCCGCGGCGAGGCCGCCGCGGCGGTCGCCAGGGGCGGCGTCAGCCGGGTTCGTCGACCGGAACGCGAAGTGGCTGTTCCCGCTGCCCGCGCTCGCCTTCGTGGCTCTGCTGATGGTGTTCCCGATCCTCTACACCGCCTACAACAGCCTGACCGGCTGGGACCTCGGCACAGGGAAGCCCGCGACGTTCATCGGACTCGGGAACTACGCGACGCTCGTCGGCGACGGCCGCTTCCTCGCGGCGGTCGGCCGCACCTTCGTCTTCACCGCGCTCGCCGTCGGCGTCGAGGTGGTGCTCGGCATCGGGATCGCCCTGCTGCTCCACCGCGAGTTCCGTGGCCGCCGCCTCCTGACCTCGATCCTGCTGCTGCCGATGATGGCGACGCCCGTGGCGATCGCGATGGTGTGGCTGCTGATGTACGAGCCGACCGCGGGCATCGTGAATTACCTGCTGCGCCAGGCGCACCTGCCGCCGCCCCTCTGGATCGCCGGATCCGACTCGGTGATCCCGGCGCTGGTGATCGTCGATGTATGGGAGTGGACACCGATGGTCGTGCTGATCACGCTGGCCGGGCTCGCCGGCCTGCCGAGCGATCCGTTCGAGGCCGCTCGCGTCGACGGCGCTTCAGGGTGGCAGGTCACGCGGCTCATCACGCTCCCGCTCCTCGTTCCGACCATCGTCGTCGCGACCCTGCTTCGGCTCATCGACGCGCTGAAGACCTTTGACATCATCTACGGCATGACCGGCGGCGGGCCAGGCTTCGCCTCGGAGACGCTCAACATCTTCACGTATCAGCAGGCGTTCCAGTACTTCAGCTTCGGGTACGCCGCCTCGGTCCTCATCGTGTTCTTCGCGATCGTGCTCGGAGTCAGCCTGTTGTTCACCAGCGTGCGGCGCGATCCCGCGCGGCCGGTCGATGAGCAGCCGCGCGCCGTGGAGCAGCCAAGTGGCGTCTAGGGCGATGGCGGCGCCCCGCGCGGCCGGGGTCGGCCGCCCCGACGTCGGGGCGATCGCCGGACGCGTCGCTTACCCGCTCGCGATCGTGCTCGTGTTCATCTTCTTCCTGGCGCCGTTCTTCTGGATGATCCTCAACTCGCTCAAGACCCCGATCGAGGTGATCTCGCTGCCCCCCAAGCTCGTCTTCCAGCCGACGCTCGCGAACTACGAGAACGTCTTCGCCGGGCAGCAGTTCGGCCGCTACCTCGTGAACAGCCTCGTGATCGGGGCGGGATCGGTCGGGCTCGGGCTCCTGCTGGGCGTCCCCGCCGCGTTCGCGATCGCGAAGTGGGACCAGCGGCGCCTCGCGACGGGCATCCTGCTCGCGCGCATCGTCCCGGGCATCACGTTCCTCGTGCCGCTGTTCATCGTCTTCCGCCAGTTCAAGCTCGTGGACACCTACGCGTCGCTGATCCTCACGCACACGCTGGTGGGGCTGCCCTTCATCGTCACGGTCATGGTGCCGTTCTTCAAGGCAATTCCCCGCGAGCTCGAGGAGGCGGCGCGCGTGGATGGCGCCTCGCTGCTCCAGACGCTGCGGATGGTGATCCTGCCGATCAGCGGCCCGGGTATCGTGACCGCATCGATCCTGGCCTTCGTCTTCAGCTGGAACAACTTCATGTTCTCGGTCGTGCTCGCGACGAACCGAACGAAGACGCTGCCCGTCGCCGTCTACAACTTCATCTCGTACGCGCAGATCGACTGGGGCGGGCTCATGGCGGCAGCGGTCGTGATCACCGTGCCGGTCCTGATCCTCGCGCTCCTCACCCAGCGCTACATCGTGGGCGGGCTCACCGCGGGAGCGGTCAAGGGTTAGGCTCCCCGGCCCCGGCCGGGCCGAGCTCATCTCGGCGGAGGGCTCGGGCGTCGGCGTGGCGACGCCGACCGCTACGCGAACGGCGAGACGACGTCACCCGCGGCGTCGAAATCGAGCGGCGCCGGGTCGCCGAGCACGACGTCGGGCCGGGACGCCAGCAGTGGGGCGCAGGCCTCCGAGACCTGGAGCGAGGCGAGCTCGAGCGTGTCGCGGACGTACACGATCCGCGGGCCCTCTGGACGGGGCGGAATGATGGACAACGCCAGGCGCAGCGACTCCTGGTCGTTCTTCGTGACGATGGGCCACTTCGCGTTCTCCGGCGACCGGGCGGTGAGCGCGTTCAGCGCAGTGACCTCCATGTTCACCTTGCGAGCGAAGCGCTCCGAGACGAAGTCGACGAGGCCCATCCCCACCGCGTTGCCGTCGCTCTCGTCGGCGAGGTCGCGCACGATGATCCGACGGACCACGGGCATGTCGGGCTGCCACGCCTGCCCCTGGATGTAGCCGTAGACGCTCCGTCCGATCACGTTCGTATCGAGCCCTGCGCCCGAGATGTTCTTGCCCATCCGATCGCAGATCAGCACATCGATGTCATCGAGCGGCAGGCGGCCCATGAGCCGCCGCGCCTCGGCGAGGAGCGCCTCCTCCCGCGCGAAGAATCCATCCAGCGGCACCGGCTCGATCAGCGCGGTCTCGTGGTAGGCGTTCTCCACGATCGCGATCCCTCCGAGGATCTTGCCGCTCTCGATCACACGGCCGGCCGCGCTCCGGATGGCGCGTCCAAGCCCGATGCCAAAGACGTGCGAGTGGCACTCCTGGGCGGCGTCGAACTTGCCGAGACCGATCGCGCACATCTTCGACAGCCCGCTCTCCAGCTCGCCCTTGAAGTCGGTGTGCGGTTTCACGCGGTTCAGGAGCAGCACCGCGTCGGCGTCCCAGGCGCTCTGCGCGATGAAGGCCTCGACACCCTCGGCGGTGCGACCGAGCGCGTGCGTGGCCATCGCAGCTCGGACCTCGACGCCCATCGTCTCTTCGGTGATCCCGTAGTGCGCGAGCAGGTGCCGCTGCCCGTCGGCGGTCGCGCCGCCGTGGCTTCCCATCGCCGGTATGACGAAGGGCCGCATTCCCCGGCGGCCGAGCGCGTCGAGCGCGGCGCGCGCGATCGACGCGATGCCCGAGATGCCGCGGCTGCCGACGGTGAGGCCGACCTCGGCCCCCTCCGGTAACGCGCGCGAGGCGAGCAGCCCCGCGACGGCGTCCTCGACCGCCATACCGACGTCGGCCACGCGGGGCCGCGGGAAGACGACCTGGGCCGGCAGGAAGGGCGGGACGGCCGCGCGGTCCGCAGGCAGGAAGCTCGCGAGGGGGTCGGGATCCACCGTTGGCACTCTATGCGCCGCCAGCGTGGGTGCCCCTTGATAATCGGCGGATGCCCGCCACCTCCGCCTCGGTCGGCCGGCGCTCCGCGCGCGCGCCCCTCGTGCTGGCCATCGACGTCGGCAGCTCGTCGACGCGCGCCATGGTCTTCGACGCGACGGCGACCGCCGTTTCGGGCGCGAGCGGCAGCGTCCGCTACGTCTTCGAGACCAGACCGGCGGGCGCGGCCACGCTGCACGCGGACCGCCTCCTGTCGCTCATCGGCTCGTGCACCGACGCCGCCATCGCCCGACGCGGAGCCCGGGCACCGGAGATCGCCGCGGTCGGTGTTTCCGTCTTCTGGCACAGCCTCATGGGGCTCGACGCTCGAGATCGCCCGACCACTCCCGTCCTGACCTGGGCCGACACCCGAGCGCGCGACGCCGCGCGCTCGCTCGCGGGCGAGCTGGACCGCGACGCGGTCCACGCCCGGACCGGGTGCTATCTCCACGCCTCGTACCCGCCGGCGAAGCTGCGCTGGCTCCGCGACAGCGAGCCCGGCATCTTCTCGCGGACGGTGCGGTGGTGCTCGTTCGCGGAGTACCTCGGGTTGCGGCTCACCGGCGAACGGCGCTGCGCGCACGGGATGGCCTCCGCGTCCGGCATGTATGACCAGGCACGGCGTGCGTGGGATCCCTCGCTGCTCGACGCGCTCGGGCTGCCGCTCCACGCGCTCTTCCCGATATCGGATGAGGCGCTGGCGCTCTCGCCGTCGCGGGTGAAGCGGTGGCCCGCCCTGCGAAGAGCGGCGGTCATGCCCGGCATCGGCGACGGCGCCCTGGCCAATGTCGGATCAGGATGCGTGACCGAGGATCGCGCCGCGCTGTCCCTCGGCACCTCGGGCGCCGTGCGGGTGTGTTCGGCCGCGGCCCGGGCGCCCGCGCCGCCGGGACTCTGGGAGTACCGCCTCGATGAGCGCCACTCGGTGGTCGGGGGTGCCGTCAGCAATGGCGGGAACGTGATCGACTGGGCGAGGCGCACCCTGCGTCGCACGGAGGCGTCGGCCAGCCCGGGCGAGCGCGCGCTCGAGCTCACCGCGTTGCCGCGCCTGTCAGGAGAGCGGAGCCTCAGCTGGGACGACCGCGCGACGGGCGTCATCGGCGGGCTGCGGCTCTCTCACACCGCCGGAGACATCTCCGAGGCGCTCATCCTGGGCATGTGCCTCCGCCTCGCGAGGGTGATCGACGCCCTGGTCGAGGCCCGTCCCTCCGTTCGCGAGATCCTTGCTTCCGGCGGCGTGCTGCGCACGCGGAGGGACCTCGCGCAGGTCATCGCGGATGCCGTCGGGCGACCGATCGCGATCGCGGTCGAGACGGAGGCCTCGGCGCGCGGCGCGGCGCTCGTCGCCCTCGCGCGCATCGGGGCGCGCGCCTCGCTGGAGGCGCCCGTGCGCATCGCCCGCCGTTTGCGCCCCGTCGCCGAGCGGGGCGAGCGATACCGGGAGTTGGGCCGACGGCAGGATCGGCTCGAGGACGCGCTGCGCGGCGCGCGCCTCGTATAGGAGCGCCGCGGGGACGAACCTGCGGGGCACCGCCAAGGCCCGGAGCGCGGTCTGGCGGCGGAGTCATCCCGGAACGTACCGGAACGAGCGGGGCGTCCTGGCGAGCCCGAACTCCCCGAGGGCGCGTGGGGAGCGGTAGCGGCGCGGCCGCGTGACGGGCAGCGCCCAGCCCTTCGCGGTATGCCGGGCCGGAGGACCGAGCTCGCATTCGCCGACGATCTCGGCGGTCCCGGAGACGGCCAGGTACGCGCGCGCGGGCAAACGCGCGGGCGGACGGGTCCGGTACTCGTAGGCTCGCTGCCCGTCGAGGATGGCTTCGGCGTTGTCGGCCGCGATCGCGAGCACGATGGCGTCTGGCATGGCGTTCTCCCCGACGATCTCTTCAAGGAAGGAGATCGGCGCGGGCTTGCCATGCGACCGTCAGTTCGGTCGCGCACCCGCTTTGGCTCGGCTGGCCCGACCCCGGACCCAGGCTGCCGCATGGCACCGGTGGCCCACTTCCCCGCGCCCCGGGACGCTAGAGCTCGGCGATGCTCACGGTGCGCGCGAGCTCGGCCGAGCGGTACGACGCGATCGCGACCTCGAGCGCGCGCAGGCCGTCCTCGCCGCTGATCGGGGCCGGGCGCCCCTCGCGCACCGCATCCAGGAAGTCGCCCACCATTCGTTTCGTCAGGTCCTCACCCCAGGTGACCGACCGCACGTGGCCGCTGCGGTCGTCGTAGTGGGTGAGGGTCTGGCCGAAAACGTCGACGTCCACCGTCGCGCGGTCCGCGACGAGGTGCAGCGTCACCCCGCCCCACGTGGGATACGTTCGCGGCCGCGACCAGCTGCAGTCGATGCTGGCGAAGACGCCTCGCGTGAACTCCAGCATGACTATCCCACTGTCCTCGACCTCGAGGTGGTGCATCAGGGCGCCGAGCTCCGCGTACACCGTACGGACCTCGTCATCGAGGAGCCAGCGGAGTGCGTCCGCGAGGTGGACGACGTGGTCCATGACGGCTCCCCTGCCGGCCTCTTTCGGGTCCCCGAACCACCTTCCGGGATACTGGCCGGGATTGGTGCCGCGCGCGGCGCGCACCTCGCCGATCGATCCCGAGCGGATCGCCGCGCGAAGCGATTGCACGGCCGCGCTGGAACGGACCGGGAATGCCGTGCCGAGCTCAACACCCGCCGTGCGACAGGCCTCGACCATCGCGCGTCCATCGGCCAGCGTCGTCGCGAGCGGCTTCTCCGTGAGCACGTGCAGACCGGCGGCCGCCGCCGCCTCGACGTACGCGCGGCGACGCGCGTTGGTCGAGGCGATGACGACGGCATCGCTGCGCTCGAACAGGGCCGAGAGCTCCGCGCACCAGGGGACGTCGTTCTCGTCCGCGGCGGCCCTGCCTCGCTGGGCATCCTCGTCGTGGATCCCCGCCAGCCGCGCACCCGGCAACGCCGCGACCGAGGCTGCCAGGCCGGGCGCGTGCACGTGCGCCCACGACACGATCCCGACCCGCAGGGGGGTCAACGTCACGGCGACCATGCGACCGGCTCTCCACAACGCACCGACTCGTCCACCGCGAAGGCGAGCGAAAGGGTCGCCAGACCCTCGCGTCCACCGACGCGCGGGTGGTCGCCTCGAGCCAGACGCTCGATCAGATCGCGCATCTGCCTGCCGTACGGGCTCTCGTGCTCCGCCATGACCGGCATCACGGCCGGGCTGGTCCCCGCGTCGGGCGCCTGTACCACCAGCGGGGTGCTCGCGCGGCTGTCGTGGACGAGCATCCCGGCGTCGCCGCACACCTCGAAGGCCGTACGGAAGCCGGCGTGCTCGGCCCAACTGGCCTCGACGTGCGCGATGAGTCCCTCGGCGAACCGGAGCGTCGCGAGCGCGTAGTCGAGGCCGCCGGCCGCGACCCTGCGCGCGTACACGCGGGTCGGCTCGCCGAACCACCATCGCAGCGTGTCGAGGTCGTGCACCATGAGGTCGAGGAGCACTCCGCCGCTCTTGGCCTGGTCGCCGTACCAGGGGCGCACCGCCGCGACCGAGAACGAGCCGCGCGTCAGCGTGGCGACCGCGGGCTGACCGATCGCCCCGTCCCGGATGAGGTCATGCGCCCGCTGATACTCCGGGAAGAAACGCACGACATGGCCGACCGCGAGCGGGACGCCGGCGGACTCGCAGGCCTCGACGATGGCCTCGCCCTGCTCCAGCGTGCGCGCGAGCGGCTTCTCGCAGAAGACCTGCTTGCCCGACCGCGCCGCGGCGACCGCGTGCTCCGCGTGGAGGTAGGTGGGCGAGGCGACGATGACGAGGTCGACATCCGGGGCGGCGCCAAGCTCGGCCGCGGAATCAACGATGCGCGCGCCACACTCGGCGGCGAGCGGCGCCGCTTCTTCGCGCGTCGCCGCGACCACGGCGACGACCTCCGCACCGTCGATGTCCCTGCAAGCGCGAGCGTGGGTGGTCCCGGCGAAGCCCGCGCCGATGACGCCGATCCGCGTCCTCATCGAGCTCGCGCCACCTCCAGCTCGCGACCATGGCCGCTCGCTTTAGAGAGGCTAACCGGTCAGCCCCGTCAGTTCCTGGACGATCGGCCCGAGCGCCTCCACGTCCGGGCCCCGCAGGCAGAAGTACGTGATGCCGAGCTGCTCCCGCACCTGGAGAACGTGGGCGCGGACATGCTCGATCGTGCCGATGCCCCTGTAGATCGACGCCTCGAGCGTGGCCGGATCCGCCCTGCGGCGTGCGGCCAGCTCGCGGATCGTCGCGTCCCGGTCATCGGTGAGCGTCACGTCGACGAACATCGACAACTCGATCGACGCCGCCCGGTCGCCGGCGGCCACGTCGACGACGGCGATCTGCTCGCGCGCCTTTTCCACCGAGACATCCGCGGCGCTCAGCGGCCGGGCGCCGGCACCCGCCGCGACGATCGCGACGATGTCGGCGTGCTCCCTGCACACCCTGAGGATCTCCGGGCCGCCACCGGCGATGAGGACGACGGCCACAAGCGAGAGCGGCGCCCGACAGGCGCCGCTCTCTCACAAGCATGTGCGGGATGGAGCCCGCCTACCGGGGTCAGATCGTATGGAGCGTCCCGTCCATGATCATCACGATCGTGAAGCTGTCACCTCCGCCGTTCTTGTAGAGCGGATCGCTGTCGGGCTTCCATCCGGCGACGCGCTTCTTGTCGTTGACGGGGTTGTTGCCGTACCGCTCCCACAGCGGGATCACCGGCAGCAGGTCGTTGAAGGCCAAGGCCGCCTTCGTGACCGGATCCTTCTGCTTGGCGGCGTCGAACCCGTCACCCATCTTATTCATCAGGTCGTCGAAGTCCACGTCGCCCTGCTTCAGCGGGTATCCCATTCCGCCGCCGGTGGCGAGCGTGTTGTGCGTACGCAGGTCTTGGACGTAGGACTGCTGCGGGTGGGGGTTCCCGATGCCCCAGCCCATGATCGCGATCTGGAAGTTTCCGCTGTTCACGTCGGGGAGCTGCTGCGAGCGCTGGGCGCCGCGCGGGGTGATCTTGATCCCGAACTTGTTCAGCGACTCCGAGGCGTGGTTCGCGGCGCTGGTCCAGTCGGCGAAGTCGCTCGGGAAATACAGCTCGTACTCGAGCTTCTTGCCGCCCTTCGCGTAGATGCCGTCGGAGCCTTTGGCGAAGCCGGCTTCCTTCATGAGCGCGTCCGCCTTCGAGACATCGAAGTCGTAGGACTTGAGCTTCTTCTGGTCGTCCGCCGAGATCCACAGCGGCACGACGTTGTCGCTCATCCCCGACATGGTCTTCTGCGCCTTCGCCGATTCGCCGTAGGTGATGGTCGCGCTCTCGTCCTTGTTGATCGCGTACGCGACCGCCTGGCGCAGCCGCTTGTCCTGGAACTCCGGCGTCTTCGCCCAGTTGAAGAAGATCCCGGGCCCTGTGTACAGCGGACCGCGGATGACGCGGAGACCCTGAGCGGTGAAGGCCTTGTCCGTGGCCAGGGGGAAGCCGTGCGTGGCGTAGTCGACGTCGCCCGACAGGACCAGTGGCGTCACCTGCGCCGTTTCGCCCTGGTAGATCACGAGCTTGTCGAAGTTCACCTTGTCCGCGAAGAGGCCTTCGGTGTTGCGCACCAAGGTCATCTGCGCCTCGGTGACGCTGCTGAGGTCGATCTTGTAGGGGCCGGAGGAGGGGAAGTTCGTCGGGCGCAGGTCGTTGACCTCTTTCACGATGGCCTTGCCCTCGTCGTCCGTCGCCTTCTTACCCGCCGCGAACAGGTCCGCTGCCTTCTTCCCGAGCGCGCCGTAGACGGAGTCGGGCCGGATGCCGTTGCGCAGCACCAGGCGCTCGACGAGGTTCGATGGCCGGTTGATGTGGAAGCGGACCGTCAGGTCGTCGGGGGTCTCGATCTTGTCGGTGTACGTCCAGACGCCGAATCCCTGGAGCCGGCCGACGTTGTACGTCGTCGCCACGTCCTTGGAGGTGAAGGCCGTGCCGTCGCTCCACTTGATGCCCGGCCGGAGCTTGACCTCGAAGTTCTCGCCGTTCTGCTGGGACGATTCGGCCAGCCAGTACTCCCACTTGGCGTCGGCCCATTTGTAGACCGCGAGGCTCGGGAAGAACACGTCCGTGTAGATGCTCCCGGAGAGGATCGCGCCGGTGGCGAACTGGTTGTAGTGGCCCTTCGGAGGGAGGTCGTAGGGCCACGCGCCGTGGAACTCGCCACCCTTCTTCGTGGCGCCGCCGGTCGTGCCGCCGCTCGCCCCGGGGGTCGTGGTGCCCGGCGCGCACGCCGCCGCCACCAGGCCAAGACTCACCAGCGTCGAGTCCCGCAGGAACCGCCGGCGGTTCACGCGGTACCGCAGATCTTCGTTCCTCATGTGTCCCTCCTTCTCTCGATCGAGCGCCCGGGCCTGCGAGCATTCAATCCCGTTCTCGTGGACTTGTCACGCGCGGCGGCGGCAGACACGTCGCCGAGAAGCGCAGGAGCAGCAGCACGAGCCCGAGGAATAGCAGCCCGACGGCCGCCGCGAGGACGGTGACGAAGAACTCGCGGCTGCCGCCGGGCTGGAACGGGAGCGTCACCAGGGCCATCGCAGTGATGAGGAACGCGAGCCGGAATGCGGCGCGGAGGCCTGCGGCGTCCATCAGTCTTCCGCCGCCAGCAGCTGAGCGGCGGTCGCTCTCTCGCGGATGGCGACGTGGCAGGCGACCTGCCGGCGCGGCGCGATGGGAAGGAGCTCGGGCACCGTGACATCGCACAGGCCGGCCTCCGCGAGCGGACAGCGAGGGTGGAAGGTGCATCCGCTCGGCAGGTTCAGGAGGCTCGGAACATTCGCGTCACGCAGGCGGACGCGGATCTTCCCGCGGGTGGTGTCGGGATCCGCCTCGGGGACCGCGGCGATGAGCGCGGCGGTGTAGGGGTGCGCCGGGTCGCCGACGAGGTCTTCGGTCCGCGCGAGCTCGACCATACGGCCGAAGTACATCACGGCGATGCGTCCCTCGCGGCCGAAGTAACGCGCGACGGCGAGATCGTGCGTGATCAGCACGAAGCTCATCCCGAGGCGCTCCTTCAGATTGAGCATGACGTTCAGGAGGCTGATGCGGATCGAAACGTCGACCATGGATACGGCTTCGTCGGCGACGATGAAGCGGGGCTCCACGGTGAGCGCGCGCGCGATCGAGACTCGCTGACGTTGGCCTCCGGAGAGCTGATGGGGGTACTTGACCAGGAAGTCGTCGGGCGGCGTCAGCTCCACGAGCTGGAGCAGCTCCTTCGCTCTGGCGAGCGCCTGCCGGCGGTTGCCGGCGAGGTGGTGGCGCCGGAGCGGCGCCGAAAGCACGTCGAAGACGGTCTGCGTCGGGTTCAGCGACGCATACGGATCCTGGTGGACTATCTGCACCGCGCGCCGGAAGGCGGAGAGGTCCTTGCCCTTCTTCGCCCACACGTCCTTGCCCTCGAACATGAGCTTTCCGCTGGAGGGCCGCAGCAGCCCGGCGAGCATCCGCCCCGCGGTCGTCTTTCCGCACCCGCTCTCACCGACCACGCACATGGCCTCGCCCTTCGCGAGCGCGACGGATACGTTGTCGACCGCGTTGATCGTGCCCGCCGGCACCTTGAACGTCCTGCTGACGCCGACGAGCTCGATGAGCGGCGTGCCGGTGACGGTGACGTCGCCGGCGACGTTGGTGGTCGGCTCCGCGACCGTGGTCATCCCGCCGCCACCTTCTCCGCCACCGGCTTGGCCGCGTCAGAGCCGATCCTGTCGCGCACCGCCTCCCAGCGGATGCAGCGCGCGTCGTGATCCGGCGTGTCCACGGCCAGCAGTCCGGGCTCGCGCTCCAGGCAGGCGTCGATCTTGAACGGACAGCGCGGGTTGTATGTGCAGCCTTGCGGCAGGTGGATGAGGTCCGGTGGCGACCCGGGGATCGAGGCCAGGCTGCCGAGCGCTCCCGACACGCGCGGGACGGCGCGGAGGAGCCCGACCGAGTAGGGATGCCGCGGCCGATAGAAGAGGTCGTTGACGCTAGCCCGCTCGACCACGGTCCCCGCATACATCGTGATCACGCGGTCCGCCAGCTCCGCCGCGATGGACAGGTCGTGGGAGATGAAGATCATCGAGAATCCGAGCTTGTCGCCGAGCGACCGGAGCAGCTCGATGATCGATCGCTGGGTCAGGATGTCGAGCGCGGTGGTGGGCTCGTCGAGGATCACCAGCTGCGGCTGTAGGAGCAGGCTCATGGCGATGAGCACGCGCTGCCGCATCCCGCCCGAAAGCTCATGCGGGAAGGCGCGAAGTACGCGCTCGGGGTCGAGGTGCACCAGTTCGAGTAGCTCGCTCGATCGGTCGCGGACGTCGCGTGTCTTCCGCATCCCGTGCGCGCGGGCGGTATCGAGGAACTGTTCCCAGATGCTGATCACGGGGTTGAACGAGTTCAGCGCGGCCTGGAACACCATCGCGCACTCGCCCCAGCGATATTGCCGCAGCTCGTCCTGAGGCAGCTTCAGGACGTCGATGGTGTGTCCGTCCTTCGTGTACTCGATCCGCCCCTTCGTGATGCGCGCCCCGCGCGGCGACATGCGGATGAGGCTGACGGCCAGCGTGGTCTTGCCAGAGCCGCTCTCGCCGATGATCGCCACGGTCTCGCCGGCGTTCACATCAAGGGAGACGTCGCGCACGGCGTGCACCGGCCCCCGCCGCGTCCCGTAGTCGATCGCGAGGTCGCGGACCGCGAGGACGGGCACCCCCTGCGCCCGGCTACGCGGCGGCGCGCAGCTGCGGGTTGAAGATGTCCTCGAGCGCGGACACGAGCATGACCAGCGAGAGCTGGAACAGCACGATCGCGAGGATCGGCGACATGACGTACCAGAAGGCGTTCTGGAAGTAAAGCGCGCCCTGGCTGTCGGCGAAGTAGATCATGATCCCCCAGTTCTGGCCCGACAGCGGCACCAGGCCGAGGACGATCAGGGCGGTCTGCGCGTAGATGGCGCCGGTCATCGCCAGGATGAAGTGGATGACGATGTAGCTGCGCATGAGCGGCAGGATCTCGCGGAACACGATGTGAGGGATACCGAGGTCGAGCGAGCGCGCGGCCTCGACGAAGTCACGTTCCTTGAGCGATAGCACCTGCGCCCGCACCTGGCGGAGGAGACCAGCCCAGCTGAGCAGCGCGAGGAGCACGGCGAGCACGATGAAGCTCGAAGGCTTGACCACGGCGGCGACGACGACCAGCACCGGCAGTTGCGGGATCGTGAGCACGACGTCGGTGAAGGCGACGATCGCGGTATCGACCCATCCGCCGACCGTGGCGGAAAAAGCTCCGAGGCCCACCGCGATGAGCGTCGAGAATAGCGCCGCGAGCGCCGCCACGACCAGGATGTCGCGCCCGCCGTTGATGATCTGTGCGAGGACGTCGCGCCCCTGGAAATCGGTCCCCAGCAGGTGCGTCGACGATGGCGGCAGGTAGATCGAGGTCACGTCGAAGTTCGTCTGCGCCTTCACGAACACGGGGCCGAGCAGGGTCATGAGCGTGAAGAACGCCACGCCGGCGAAGCCGATGAGTCCCGCCTTGCGTGCCGACAGTAGGCGGAAGAAATCGGCCGTGGATCGCCCCATCCCGCGCGCTCGCATGCCGAACGTCTGGCGCTCGAGGACGACGGCGCTCACCCGGAGGATCCTCCCGCGCGTCCGATCCGCGGATCGAGCTTGCTATAAAGGAGATCCGCCGCGAGGTTCGCGAGCACGACCGACACCGTCGTGATGAGGACGATGCCCTGCATGACCGGGTAATCGCGCTGCTGGATCGCGGCGAAGAGCCGCAGTCCGACCCCCTGGTAGACGAAGTACTTCTCCACCAGGATCGCGCCACCCACGACGAAGCCGGCGGAGATGGCGAGCTGCGTGACGAGCGGTAGCACCGCGTTGCGGCCGACATACGCCGTCGTGATCCGGCCATCAGTCAAGCCGCGCGCCCGCGCCGCCGTGACGTAGTCCTCCTCGAGCGTGCTGACGGTCGCGGCCTTCATGCTGAGGACCCAGTGCCCGAGCGTGGTCAGGAAGAAGACGCTTATCGGAAGGGCCGCGTGGAACAGGATGTCTCCGATGAATGCCGGGGTGAATCCCGGCTCGATCCCCGCGGTGAACGACCCGCGCATCTGCGTGATCGGGAGCCAGCGCAGCTGCACGCCGAGAACGAGCACGATCAGCAGCGCGATCAGGTAGTTGGGGATCGAGCTCACGATCGAGCTACCGGATGAGACGAGGTGATCAAGCGGGGAGTTGCGCCGGTACGCCGCGATCAGGCCGAGGAAGATGCCCACGGCGAAGCTGAGCAGCAGTCCGGTGCCGACCGCGAACAGCGTGTACGGAAGCACCGCGAGCACGATGGACATGACCGACGATCCCTGCGACAGGAACGAGTTGCCAAGGTCGCCGCGGATGAGGTTGCCCATGAAGTGCAGGTACTGCTCGTGCAAGGGCGCGTTCAGATCGATGCTGAACAGGCTGGACGCCGCCGCCTTCGCTTCCTCGTAGCTCATCTGCCCCTGCTGGATGAGCTCGTCGATCTTGAGCTCCACCGGACTGCCGGGCATCAGCCGGATGATGAAGAACACGAGCGTTGTGGTGATGTAGATGCTGAGGAGCGCTTTCCCGAGGGCCCGCACCACGGGGTGACTCCAGGTATTGCCGAGGATCCTGCGCGCGCGGGCCGTCGGACTCACGTATGGGAGCTGCGCCGTCGCCAGCCGAGTGTCAGCCGGTGTCGTCGTCACGCCAGAATCCTAGTATCCCGGTCCGGCGGCGGGCCGGCAGCGAACGGCGGCCGAGCGCGACACTCGAGCGCACCGTTCTTCGTCATCCCGCCGTCCGTCCTTCCACTTGGTGGCGGGGGTCGAAGGCGTCGCGTAGTCCGTCGCCGATGAAGTTCACGCTCACCACCGCGAGGAAGATCGCCATACCGGGGAAGATCGCCGTCCACGGCGCCAGGCCCATTTCGCTCGTCGCGTCCTTGAGCATGTTGCCCCACGTCGGGGTCGGTGGCTGAATGCCGAGGCCGAGGAACGACAGCGTGCTCTCGCTGATGATCGCCGAGGCCACGCCGAGGGTCGCCGCGACGACGATCGGGCCGAGCGAGTTCGGCAGCATGTGCCGCACGATGATGTCGCGGTCGCGCGCGCCGATCGCGCGGGCGGACTCGACGAAGTCGCGGTGCTTCAGGGAAAGGAATGTGGCGCGCACGAGGCGCGACGTCGTCATCCACGAGAGCGCGCCGAGCACGACGACGATCAGGCCGACGGTCATGCCCTTGAACATCACGCCGAACAGGATCAGCAGGAAGAGCCGTGGGAACGCGTACATCATGTCGACGAAGCGCATCAGGACGCCATCGACCCAGCGGCCGTGGAACCCCGCGAGCCCGCCGACGAGCGTGCCGAGCGAGATCGCGACCGCCGCGGTCAGAAGGCCGATCGTGAGCGAGACGCGGCCACCGTAGAGGATGCGCGTGGCGAGGTCCCGGCCGAGGCTGTCCGTCCCCATCGGGTGCACCGTCGACGGCGACTCGTAGATGGAGAGGAGGTCGGTCTTCTCGGCGTCGTACGGCGACACGAGCGGGGCGAGGAGCGCGAGCGCCGCGAGCGCGCCGAGCACGACGACGCCCGTGACCGCCAGGCGATGCGCCAGGAAGCGCTCGAACGCCATCCGCCACTGGCCGCGCTCGCGGGGCGCGGCGGCTTCAGGAGTAGCGAATACGGGGGTCGAGATATCCGTAGAGGACATCCGCCGCGAGATTCGCCAAGACGATGAGCGCTGATGAGACGGCCAGTATCCCCATGAGCACGGGATAGTCCGACCGTGTCGCGGAATCCCAGAAGAGACGGCCCATGCCGGGCCAGCCGAAGATCTGCTCCGTGACGAGCGCCCCGACGAAGAGCTCGGGCACATCGAGCGCCACGACGGTCACGTAGGGCAGAGCGGCGTTCTTGAGGGCGTGGCGCGCGACGACCACGCGGTCGGCGAGGCCCTTGGCGCGCGCCGTCCTCAGGTAGTCCTGCCCGAGCGTCTCGAGCATGCTCGACCGCAGGTACCGCACGTGTGAACCGAGCTGCACGAGCGCGATCGTCATCACGGGCAGCACCAGGTGGCGGAGCCGGTCCGCGAGGTCGAACGCCGTGCCAGGGGTGGCGATGCCGCCGAGAGGGAAGAGCCGCAGCTGCAGCCCGAACAGGATGATGAGCAGGAGCCCGAGCCAGAACGTCGGGGTCGACAGGAACGCGAACGTGGTGCCGGTCACCACGTGATCGAAGACGGAGTACTGGCGCATCGCCGTCAGCACGCCGATCGGCAGCGAGAGCAGGATCGTCACGACGAACACCGTACCCATCAGGTACACCGTGTTCGGCAGGCGCTCGCCGATCAGCGCGAGGACCGGCTGGTGGCTTGTGAGGGAGTAGCCCCAATCGCCGGTCGCGAACCTGCCGAGCCACGACAGGTACTGCACGTGGAGCGGTTGGTCCAGGCCGAACGCCTGCTCGAGCCGAGCGAGGTCCGCGTCTGTCACGTAAGGGTTGCCCTCGTAGGCCGCGAGCGGCCCACCAGGGACGGCCCGCAGGATCGCGAACGACACCACGCTGATGCCGAGCAGGAGCGGTATCGCTTGGAGCAGGCGGCGCAGCACGTAACGCCCCATCGGCTACTTCTTCAGGAACCAGTCCTCGATGTTCGAGGTGACCTCCTGCCAGGGATTGTTCTTCCACCCGAACACGTCGGCGCGATGCGCGTCGATGTCGGCCCGTTCGTACATCCAGATGATCGCGACCGCGTCGTTCAAGCGCGTGAGCGCGCGCGCGTACGCGTCCCTCCGCTTCTGCTGGTCGAGCGTCGCGCCGGCCTCGTCGATCGCCTTGTCCGCCTCGGCGTCCTTGAACCGCGTGTAGTTCTGGCCGATGCCCCCGTTCGCCGCGGACGGGATGTTCTTCGAGTGGTAGCGCTGGCTGGCGACAGTGTGCGGGTCGATGCCGGGACTGGAGGCGTACATGACGAGGTCGAAGCTGCCGCGCTTCCGCGGGTCGCCCGACGCCCACGAGCCCGAGAGCAGCACGCTCGACGGCTGGTTCTGGATCTTGAGCTCGACGCCGACCGCTTTGTACGCGTCGATGAGCACCTGCTCGATCCGCTCCCGGGCCTGGTTGCCGGTCGTCGTGGTGATCGTCAGCGCGGCGCGCACGCTGTTCTTGGCGCGCACGCCGTCGGGCCCCTTCGTCCAGCCGGCTCTATCGAGCTCATCGTTGGCCTTGTTCGGGTCGTACCCGTCCTGCTTCAGCTCCTTCGGCGACGCCCAACCCTGCGACACCGGCGACGAGGCCGGCCGCACCTTGTTGAAGAGGATCTTGTCGATGATCTGCGGGATCGGCGTGGCGTGGAGCAGCGCCCGGCGCACCGCCAGCTCGCCGAGCACCGGGTGCACGCTGTTCGGGTCGGTCTGGTCCTGGTTGCGCGCCGTGTTCAGCTCGATGCGCTCGACGGACGGGCCGGGATCGGCGAAGACCTTGATGTTGGGGTCGTTCTCGACGTCCTGGGTCTCGGACTCGAGAAGATTCCACATCCCCTGGACCTCGCCCGCCTTCAGCTGCGCGATCGCCACCTTGCTGTCCGGGACGCTCTTGAATATGACCCGGTCGAGGTAGGGCCTATCTTTCACGCGGTAGTTCTCGTTCCGCTCCGCCGTGATCGAGTCGCCGGACTTGAATTCCGTGATCCTGAACGGACCCGTGCCGATCGGCATGCGATTGTAGGCCGTCCTGCTGATGTCGACTTCGTTCTCGAGCATGTGCTTGGGCAGGACGCTGGCGAAGTTCAGCGGGTAGGCCGCGTAGATCGTCCTGTAATTGACGACCGCGGTCACCTCGCTCGGCGTGTCGACGGATTCGATGTCGCTGAAGCCCGCGCGGTTCACGACCTTCGCGTCCCGCATCCACGCCTCCCAGGTGAACTTGACGTCGGCGCTCGTGACCGCCTTGCCGTCGGACCACTTCAGTTCCGGGAGGAGCTCGTACGTCACGCTCATCTTCTTGCCGTCGGGCGACAGCTTGACGCCGCCGTTCTCCAGCGTCGGCAGGCTCTTCGCGAGCTTCGGCGCGTAGCTGCCATCGGCCTCCGTCATGATGAGTCCCTCGTTCACCACGTTGCCGACGACCGTGCCGACGGTCTGGTTGATGTACAGGGGCGCGAGTGTGGTCGGTTCCTGCCAGAGAGCGAAGATCAGCGTGCCGCCGCGGACGGGCGCGCCTCCGGCCGCCGGCTGCGCGGGCCCCGTCGCGGGGGCGCACGCACCGAGGACCAGCGCCATCGCGATCGCCGCCGGGCGGCGCCAACACGACCCCGTCATTTCGCTCCACCCCACCCGCTGCCACCATTGTGCCCGCCGGGGGGAGTCTCGGGGAATAGCATTCACGCGTCCGCAAGGGGGAGTTATGAACCGGCTGGTCAAGGCAGCGCTCGCGCAGTGCGCGTGGACGGGCGACAAGGACTCCATGATCGAGAAGCACCTGCGGCACATCGACGAGGCGGCCAAGCAGGGCGTCCAGGCCATGTGTCTCCAGGAGCTCTTCTACGGACCCTACTTCTGCCAGGTGCAGGACACGAAGTACTACTCCTACACCGAACGCATCCCGGATGGATCCACGACGGAGCTCATGCGGGAGCAGGCGCGAAAGCACGGCATGGTCCTGGTCGTCCCGATGTACGAGGAGGACCAGCCGGGCGTGTACTACAACACCGCGGCGGTGATCGACGCGGATGGCAAGTACCTCGGCAAGTACCGGAAGACCCACATCCCGCACCTGCCCGGCTTCTGGGAGAAGTTCTACTTCCGCCCCGGGAACAGCGGCTACCCGGTCTTCGATACGGCGGTCGGCAAGGTCGGCGTGTACATCTGCTACGACCGGCACTTCCCGGAGGGCGCGCGCATGCTCGGGCTGCACGGGGCCGAGCTCGTCTTCATACCATCCGCGACCTCGCGAGGACTTTCGATGCATCTCTGGTTCATCGAGCAGACGGCGCACGCGATCGCGAACGGCTACTGGGTCGGGACCATCAACCGCGTCGGCAAGGAGGAGGAGTTCGGTCCGAACGACTACTACGGCTCGAGCTACTTCGCGGACCCGCGCGGCAAGATCGTCGCCCAGGCGTCGGATACCCACGAGCAGCTCGTGTGCGCGGAGCTCGACCTGGACCTTGTCCGCGAGGTGAGGAACACGTGGCAGTTCTACCGCGACCGCCGTCCGGAGATCTACGCCGACCTGGTGAAGCCATGACGACGACCGTGAACGAGGTACAGAACTACATCGGCGGCGAGTGGATCGAGGCACAGGGCGCCCAGGTGGACGACCGCAACCCAGCTCGGCACGGCGAAGTGCTGGCGCGAGCGGCGGTCTCCACGCCGGAGGAGGCGCGCCGCGCCGTCGATGCCGCCGCCGCGGCCTTCCAAGAGTGGCGGACGACGCCGGCTCCGCTCCGCGGCGACGTCGTGCGGCGCGCGGCCGACCTCATGGAGCAGCGGCGGGACGAGCTCGCGCGCCTCTTGACCCGTGAGGAGGGGAAGGTGCTCAGCGAGTCGCTCGCCGAGCTCGACCGGGCCATCGCCAACGTGCGCTTCTCCGCGGCGCAGGGCCCGCGCCTGGGCGGCGAGACCATCCCCTCGGCGCAGCGCGGGACCTTCATCTACACCACCCGGGAGGCGATCGGCGTCGTCGCCTGCATCACCCCGTGGAATTTCCCAATCGCGATCCCGGCGTGGAAGATCGCGCCCGCGCTCGTCGCCGGCAACACCGTCGTCTTCAAGCCCGCGACGCTCACTCCGCTGTGCGCGGCAGCGGTGGTGCGCTGCTTCGCCGACGCGGGGCTGCCCGCGGGCGTGCTCAACCTCGTGTTGGGCCAGGGCGAGACGCTGTCCGCCGCGCTCGTGGACGACGACCGCGTGAAGGCGATCTCGTTCACCGGCTCGTCAGACGTCGGGAAGCGGCTCTACGCGCGCGCCGCGCAGCGACTGTGCAAGGTCCAGCTCGAGATGGGCGGCAAGAACGCGGTGATCGTGCTCGAGGACGCGGACCTCGAGAAGGCGGCCGAGAGCGTCGCCACGGGCGCCTTCGGCGCGACCGGGCAGCGTTGCACCGCCACCAGCCGCGCCGTCGTCGTCCGCTCGCGCCTGGCCGAGTTCACCGACCTGCTCTCGGCGAAGGCGGACACCTGGACCACGGGCGACGGCCTCGACGGGTCGACGAGGATGGGACCGCTCGTCGACGAGTCGCAGCTGGCGAAGGTGCGCGGGAAGATCGCCGAAGGCCGGCGGGAGGGCGCACGTACGCTCCGCGATGGCAGCGAGATCGTGGACGCCCGGCTGCGTGAGGGCTACTTCGTCGAACCGACGATCTTCACCGACGTCGATCCCCGGATGTCCGTCGCGCGTGACGAGATCTTCGGCCCCGTCGTCAGCCTGATCCCGGCGGACGACCTCGACGGCGCGCTCGCCGCCGCGAACGCGGTCGGCTACGGCCTGTCTTCCTCGATCTACACGCGCGACCTGCGAGCCGCGTTCCGGTACGCGGCGGAGTCCGAGGCCGGCATGCTCCACGTGAACATCCCGACCCTCGGCGGCGAGGCGCACGTGCCGTTCGGGGGGGTGAAGGATTCGGGCTTCGGCGACCGCGAGTGCGGCACGGCGGCGTTCGACTTCTTCACCGAGATCAAGGTCGTCTACATCGGGTACTGACCAGCGGCCGGGCCCGGGATGATCGACAGGGGCCGCTCTGAGTCCCGGTCGGAGCGGCCACCGCGCTTTGGGCGGAGCGGAGGCACGTCGGTGGCGTCCGGATGTGATCCGGCGGGCCGGGGTCAGCCGCGCGCGTCCAGCTCCACTACCAGGCGCTTGGGCGCGACCACGCGGTAGGCGTCGGTGAGCACCTCGGCGACCTGGTCCCAGTCCACGGGCACGTCCAGGTAGGCGCCGAGCCAGCCCCGCTGCCCGACGTACGGCGGGACGAAGAAGCGCTTCGGGTCGAGCTCGACGAGCGCCTGCTGGGCGCCGGCCGGCGCCGCGCACCAGAACCCCAGCCGGTCGTCGTGATGGTGGTCGGCGTAGGCCACGAACAGCTTCCGGTCCCGGACGAACCAGGCGGGTTCGCCGTGGCTCGCCCTCTCGGTCGTCTCTGGGAGCGCCAGGCACAGCCGGCGCAGCCGGCCCAACGGGTCCGACCGGCCTCGACTCGCGGCTGGCCTGCCGCCAAGGCGAACCCGAGCGCTCGGGCCCTTCATCAGCCGGGCAGCAGCGCCAGCCCTTCGCCGCGCGCGGCCGCGCGCAAGCGGTCATCCCAGGCGGCGAAGACGAGCGCTCGCTCGGCGGCGTCGCGCATCCACAAAGCCGAAGCGAGATGTATCGCATCCATACCGCGGAGGGCGTGCCGCTCAGCGAGATCGCCAGCCACGACTGAAAGTGCGGCATCGAGCTCGATGATCGCCATCTCAGCCCAGATTCGCTCAAAGGTCTGCCGACCGTAAAGAGCCTCGCTGCGTGACATCCGTTGACCGGCACGAGCGATGGCGGCCCGACATTCGGCGTACGCGATGCGCGAGGCCGAGAGCAGGTCGGCGCTCTCCGCGGACGAGCGAGCCTCCTCGCCGCCCGGCTCCACCGCAAAGAGCTTGACCAGAGCGCTGCTGTCGAGGAAAAGGATCAGCCGCGATCCTCGATGATCATCTCGGAAAGCGTCTTACCCGGGCCGCGGAGGCGGACCAGGCGCTTCGGGAGCTTCGGCTTTCGGCCGGACCACGACAGCCGGCCCTCTTGGATCATTCGGGCCAGGCCATCGGGCATGCTGGCCGGAACGAGCCGGGCGATCGGCTCACCGCGATCGGTGACCGTGATCGACTCTCCCGCGCGCACGGCGCGCAGCTGTTCGCTCAGCGTGGCCTTGAGTTCTCGCACGCCTATGGAACGGTCGACACTTACCATGACTACATCATAGCGGTAAATGTGGTCACATGACTCCTTCGGGGAAGTGAGCGATCGGGTGCACGACCTTCCCAGCGGCACCGTCACCTTCCTCTTCACCGACGTCGAGGGCAGCACGAGGCTTCTCGAGCGCCATCCTCGCGCCTACCCCGAGGCGCTCGCGCTCCATGGACGCATCCTCGCGGACGCCGTCGCCGCGGCCGGCGGCACCGTCTTCGCGTACGCGCTGAGCGGCCTCGGCGGTGCGGCGCTCGCCGAAGGCGACGCGCGGCGCGGCGTGCTGCTGCTGGCCGCGGCTTAGACGGACTTCGAGCGGATGGGCGTCGCGATGCAGCAGACCGACCGGGAGGCCCACGACCGCTTCCTGGAGCAGGCTCGCCAGTCGCTGCCGGCCGGGACATTCGAAGAGGCGTGGCGCGACGGGCGCTCGCTTGCGCCGGAAGACGCGCGGGGCATCGCCCTCGGCAAGGATAGCGAGGCGTAGGGGTACGCTGTCGGCCGCCGCGAGCGCGTCGGTGCGGGGAGGCGACGATGGCGAAGACGCTGATCGCAGGCGGGACGGTCGTGACCGCCTCGGACACGTACGTCGCCGACGTCCTCATCGACGGTGAGACGGTCGCGACGATCGGCCGCGATGTCCCGGCGGACGGCGCGCGGCGGATCGACGCGAAGGGCAAGTACGTCATCCCCGGCGGTATCGACGTCCACACGCACATGGAGCTCCCCTTCGGCGGCACGTTCGCCTCCGACGATTTCGAGACCGGGACACGGGCCGCGGCGTTCGGGGGCACCACCACGATCGTCGACTTCGCGGTCCAGGGGATGGGGGAGCCGCTGCGGACCGCCCAGGACGCGTGGATGGCCAAGGCGCAGGGCAAGGCCGTCATCGACTACGGCCTGCACATGATCGTGCGCGACATCAGCGACGCGGTGCTCCAGGAGATGGACACGCTGGTCCGCGAGGGCATCTCCTCGTTCAAGCTCTTCATGGCTTATCCCGGCGTCTTCATGGTCGACGACGGCTCCATCTTCAAGGCGCTGCAGCGGACCGGGGAGAACGGCGGCCTCATCTGCGTGCACGCGGAGAACGGGGGCGTCATCGACGTTCTTGTGAAGAAGGCGCTGGCGGCCAGCAACACGGCGCCGAAGTGGCACGCGCTCACGCGCCCGCCCGAGGCCGAGGCGGAGGCCACGTACCGGGCGTACCGCCTGGCCGAGATGGCCGGAGGCATCCCGCTGTACGTCGTGCATCTCTCCGCGGCCCAGGCGCTCGAGCAGGTGCGCCTGTTCCGCGACCGCGGGCTCCCCGCGTACGCCGAGACGTGCCCGCAGTACCTCTTCCTCTCCTACGACAACTACGAGGAGCCGGGGTTCGATGGCGCGAAGTACGTGATGTCCCCGCCGCTCCGTCCGAAGTGGCACCAGGACGAGCTGTGGAAGGGCCTCGCGCGGGGCGACCTGCAGGTCGTTTCGACCGACCACTGCCCGTTCTGCATGAAGGAGGGTTTCAGGGGCCTTCCGAAGCAGAAGGAGCTCGGCAAGGGAGACTTCTCCAAGATCCCGAACGGCGCTCCGGGCGTCGAGACGCGCATGGTCCTGCTCTACGACGGCGGGGTGCTCGAGCATCGGATCACCCTCAATCGCTGGATCGAGCTCACCGCGACGACACCCGCGAAGATCATGGGTCTCTTCCCGCGCAAGGGCACCATCGCCGTCGGCAGTGACGCGGACATCGTCGTGTGGGACCCGAAAGCCAGCTCCACGATCTCCGCCAAGACGCACCACATGCGCGTCGACTACAACCCGTACGAGGGGCGCGAGGTGCGAGGGAAGGCGACGGTCGTGCTCTCCCGCGGCGAGGTGATCGTCGAGCGCGGCCGCTTCACGGGCGCGAAGGGCCGCGGGCGCTTCCAGAGGCGCGGCGGCCCGCTGCTCCAGACGTGATCCTCGGCCTGACGTGATCCTCGGCCTGATGTGATCCTCGACCTCGATCCCGCGGAGCCCGCGGTCGCGCGGCTCCCTTCCTGGCTCGTGCCGGCCGTCGCGGGCGCGCTGCTTGTGCTCGCTCTGGCTCCGTCATCGCGGCCCACGCCGGGAGGAGTTGCCACCCCTCGAAGTTCGGTCCGCTCGCGTCGCCGAACAAGGGAACGAAGTGGTCCCAGGTCCATAGCGAGTCGTAGCCCAGCCGGTCGATGAGCAGCGCCGTCTCGCGCAGCTCCTCCCACGTCGTGTACTGCGGGTGGAGCTGAAGGCCGAAATGGATCATGACGCGCGACAGTACACTCGCGCTTCGCATATGACGCTGCGCGTCGATCGTTCCACCGACCTCGCGGCCGCCGCACGCGATACGCGCGAGCACGTGCTCGTCTCGTGGTCCGCGCAGGCGTCCGTAGCGCCGCTCGTGATCACGGGTGCCGAGGGATGCTGGCTGCACGCGGGCGAGCGGCGGATCCTCGACTTCTCGTCGCAGCTGATCAACGCGAACCTGGGTCACCAGCACCCGAAGGTCGTTCGCGCGATCCAGGAGCAGGCCGCGAAGCTCTGCTACGTGGCTCCGTCGTTCGCCGAAGAGGGCCGCGCCGCGCTCGCGCGCATGCTCGCCGAGGTCACTCCGGGCGATCTCACCAAGACGCTGTTCACCACGGGCGGAGCCGAGGCGAACGAGAACGCGCTCAAGATCGCCCGCCTGTACACGGGGCGGCACAAGGTCCTGACGCAGTGGCGCTCCTTCCACGGCGGGACGCAGGGGGCGATGACCCTCGGAGGTGACAACCGCCGCTGGGCCAACGAGCCCGGCATCCCCGGCGTCGTTCATTTCCTGAATCCCGACCCGTACCGCTCGATGTTCGGCGACGATGCCGGCGCGGCCCTGGCGCACGTCGAGGAGATCGTCTGGTACGAGGGGCCCGAGGACATCGCCGCGATCATGGTCGAGCCGATCGTCGGCAGCTCCGGGCTGCTCGTGCCGCCCGACGGCTATCTCGAAGGCCTCCGCGCGCTGTGCGACCGCTACGGCTTCGTGCTCATCCTCGACGAGGTCATGACCGGGTTCGGGCGGACCGGAGCGTGGTTCGCCGCCGACCACTGGGGCGTGACGCCGGACATCCTGACCTTCGCGAAAGGCGTGAGCTCCGGATACGTGCCGCTCGGCGGCGTGATCGTCGACGAGCCGATCGCGCGTCATTTCGAGGACCACGTTCTGTGGGGCGGGCTGACGTACAGCGGGCATCCGCTGGCATGTGCGGCCGGGATCGCCGCGGTCGAGGCGTACCGCGACGAGCGGGTGATCGACAACTCCGCGCGGCTCGGGCGCGTCCTGCTCGACGAGCTTCGGCAGGTGGCGACGCGCCATCCGTCGGTGGGCGATGTCCGCGGGCGCGGCCTGTTCGTCGGGATCGAGCTCGTGAAGGATCGCACGACGAAGGAGATGCTCGAGCGCTGGAACGGGCCGTCGAACCGGCTGGCGAAGGCGCTGGCGAGCGCACTGATGCAGCGCGACGTCTACATCTTCTGCCGCTGGAACGTGCTGTTCGTCGCGCCGCCGCTGATCATCGACGAGCGCGAGCTGCGGATCGGGATCGCGGCGATCGACGAGGCGCTCGCCATCGCGGACCGCTACGCGGCCACGGGCCAGCTGTGAGCGAGAGGGATCCGGGCGAGGCGCACTTCGGCGCGAACCTCCCCGCGCAGCACACGTCGTGGGAGGCGCTGCGCGACGCGGGCACGTTCGCGGATGAGGCGGGCTTTGACTCGATCTGGACGTGGGACCACTTCGTGCCTCTGTCGGGTGACACGAGCGGCGCGATGTTCGAGGCCTGGATGCTGCTCGCCGCGTGGGGAGCCCTCACGAGGCGCGCCAAGCTAGGGACGCTGGTGACGGGCAACACGTATCGGCACCCGGCGGTCCTCGCCAACATGGTCGCGACGCTCGACCACGTCACGAACGGCCGCGCGATCCTCGGGCTCGGTGCGGCCTGGCACGAGGCCGAGCATGCGATGTACGGCATCCCGTTCTTCACCCCCGGAACGCGCCTGGCGCGGATGGACGAGGCGGCCGCGCTGATCCGCGGCCTCCTGGACGACGCGCGGGTCTCCTTCGCGGGGAAGCACTACACGCTCAGGGACGCGCTGCGCGAGCCGAAGCCCGTCCAACGGCGGCTTCCGATCCTCATCGGCGGCGGCGGCGAGCGGAAGACGCTGCGCACCGTCGCGCGCTACGCCGACTACTGGCACGGCCACGGGCCGCCCGAGGTGATCGCGCACAAGCTCGCGGTCCTGCGCGCCCACTGCGCGGACGTCGGCCGGGATCCCACGGAGATCACGCCGCTCACGACGGTCTCGCCGCAGGTCGTTCTTCGGGACAGCGTCCGCGAGGTCGAAGAGTGGTGGCGCGAGGTCGCGAAGGTCCACGGGATGGCGGAGGCACCGGCGGCGAATCCGATCCACACCGTCGATGCCCTGGTCGCGCGCCTCCTGGAGCTGTGGCGCGCCGGCGCGCGCGGCTTCATCTTCTACTACATCGCCCCATTCGATCGCCGGACGATGCGCCTGGTCTGCGACGAGGTCCGACCTCGATTCGCGGCGGCGCTCCGCACCGAGGCCGACGCCGTCGCCTAGCCGCGCGCCCGGGGAATCGTCAGCATCCCCGACGCGCGACTAGCGCCAGTGCTCGGTGCGTGAAGCGCGTCCTCCATCTTGGAGATCTCGTCCCGGTACGTGGCGACGTCGCCCCTCCGAAGAGCGTCGAGAGCCTGCGCGTGGCGCGTGTCAGCGTGCCGCTCCCGGCTGTCAAAGCCGAAGTTCACGGCGAGGACATCCAGCAGGACCAACGCGCCGATCGCAATGAGCACTTCCATCCTGCCGCCCTCCTAACGCGAGTTCGCGTTGTGTGTGTCCGGGAGCCGCTCCCGGCTGTCGAAGCCGAACTTGACCGCGAGGACATCCAGGACCACGAACGCGCCGATCGCGATGAGCACTTCCATTATGTTGTTCTCCTAACTCGTTTCAGCAATGATGCTGGTTAGACCGTACCGCTGGTGTGCTAACCTGTCAAGAGGTCTTGACGAGTTAGGAGGCGACTGTGCTCCAGAAGACATTCGAGCTGACGGGCGGCGCGCTGTGCCTCGATTTCACGAACACCGTGGGGGGCAGCCGCGAGCGGCCACGCGAGGACCTGAACGGATTCGGCGACCTCGTGAAGTGGGGGCGCCAGGCCGGTGTGCTCGACGGCGCGACCGCCCGGGCGCTCGTCCGAAGGGCGGATGCGGCGCCGGCCGAGGCGGCGAAGGCGCTGCGCCGCGCGATCTCGCTCCGCGAGGCGATCCACCGGGTCTTCGTCGGGCAGGGGAAGGGCGAGCGGCCGCCTCAGGCCGACGTCGAGCTGATCCGACGCTGGGATGTGGACGCGCTCGAGCACTCGCGGCTGGTCGCCAAGGACGACGGATACGAACGCGAATGGGCGCAGGCGCCACCCGCGTTCGACCGGGTGGCCTGGATGGTCGCGCGCGACGCCGTCGAGCTGCTGACGTCGGCTGAGCTTGCGCGCGTCCGAGAGTGCGCCTCGGAGACCTGCGCGTGGCTCTTCCTTGACACGAGCCGGAACCGGAGCCGCCGGTGGTGCGATATGAGGTCCTGCGGCAACCGCGCGAAGGTGCGGCGGCACTACCAGCGCGTCAGGCGGTTTAGATCAGTACGGGAATGATCTCCCGTCCGTAGATCTCGAGCGTCTCCTCCTCGTCCCCGCTCATGAGGTACAGGTTGAACTGCGTCACGCCGGCCGCGGCGAGCTCGCGCAGCTTGGCGACGTGCTCGTCGACCTCGCCGATGACGCAGAAGCGGTCGACCGACTGGTCGTCGACGAATCCCTCGTTCGAGGATCCGGACTCGGCGTGGTGACGGTAGTCGTAGGCCGGACGGTCCCTCACGTACGAGGTGAGGGCCGGCGGGAGGGTCGTCTGCCCGTAGCGCTTCACCAGGTCGACGACGTGATTGCTCACGAGGGCCGGAAACCAGCGCACCCGGTCGCGCGTCGCCGCGCGGGGGCCGACGTGCGCCGGCGCGGCGGCCATCATCTGGATGGTTCCGGGATCGCGCCCCGCCCTGCGCGCGCCCTCGCGCAGCAGACCCGCGCACCAGGCGATGAGCTCCGGGTCGCCGATCTGCACGATCGCCCCGTCCGCGATGCGCCCGACGAGGTCGAGCGCCTTCGGCCCATAGCCCGCGATCCACACGGGGAGGTCGAATGGCTCGGCCCAGTCGAGCCGCAGCCGCGCGCCCTCGTACGGGACCTCCCGGCCCTCGCATAGGTCCCGGATGGCGGTCGTCGCCTCCTCGAGCGCGGCAAGCGTCGTCGGCGGCTTGCCGAGGACGCGGCGCGCCGAGTCGCCGCGTCCGATGCCGAGGTCCATCCGTCCCCGCGAGAGGGTCTGCAGGACCGCGAGGGTGCTCGCCGTGACCGAGGGCTCGCGCGTGGCGGGGTTGGTGACGCACGTGCCGAGCCGCATCCGCTCGGTGTTCTGGACCATGAGCGTCAGCGGGACGTACGGTTCCTTCCACAGCACGTGGCTGTCGAAGACCCAACCGTGGCTGAAACCCATCCGCTCCGCGAGCCTGGTTAGGCCGACGATGCGCTCGAGGGAGTGATCGGGCTTGAGCGTGAAGCCGAACTGCATCGCCGGCGCAGTTTAGGGTCGTGCCTCGGAAGGACCCTGTTGGTCCGCCGCGGTGTCGAGGCGATGAACGGTCGGGGATCCCAACGCCCATGCTCGTCGAGCGCTTGCGGCGCGTGAGGACGGCGGCC
>JALYKU010000165.1 GCA_030774595.1 Chloroflexota bacterium
CGCGCGACACCGAAGTCCGTGAGCTTGGCCCTCCCCTCGTGGTCCACGATCACGTTCGCGGGCTTGACATCGCAATGCATCAGTCCCACCGCGTGCGCCGCATCGAGCGCCGCGGCCACCTGCGACACCAGGCGCGCGGCCTCGTGGACCGGGAGTGGGCCGCGCTGCGCGACGAGGTCGCGAAGGGTGCGGCCGCGGACGTATTCCATGACCATGTAGGCGTCGTCGCCGTCGCGCCCCTCGTCGTACACCGTCACGACGTTCGGATGCGTCACCGCGGCGGCGCGCCGCGCCTCGTCGGCGAAGCGCGCGCGGAAGGCCGCGTCCGCGCGCGGGCCCAGCAGCTTCACGGCGACGTCGCGGCCGAGGCGCTGGTCGGTGGCGCGCCAGACCTCGCCCGCCCCGCCCGCGTCGACGCGCTCGAGGAGCCGATAGCGCCCTCCGAGCAGCCGCTGCTGCGGCTCGCTGCGCCTGATGCTCACCGTCCTGTCATCCATCGCCGTACGCCTCCGGCAAGAGCGTGACCACGGTCCGTGCGGCGGTCAGACGAGAGCGACGAGGGAGCGAAGCGCGTCCTCGTAGATGCGGTCGCTGGCCACGATCGTGAGCTCCTCACCCAGAAGTTCCACCACGCTCGGTGTCGCCAGGGGGACGGTGCGCTCGGCGACGGCGCGGCCACCGATGATCGTGGTCGTCGCCACGTGTCGCATGTCGGGCGTCCGTTTCACGACGAACTCCGCGCTCTGGCCGCCCTGGGCGCACTGGATGCGGAGGCCCGAGACGTGCCCCTCCTCCAGGCCCCGCTCGTAGCGCGGCCGCACGCGCGTCTGGACTTCGGAACCGTCGCCGCGCTCCATCGCGAAGAGCAATCCTCCGGCCTCGGACGGGGCGAGGCGCTCCGCCGCGCGCCAGCCGAGACGGGACGCGAGCCAGCCGATGAGCAGCAGCGCCTGTGAGGGGTGTATCGCGCGTCCGTCGGCGTCGACGGCGAAACCCACCCGGATGCCCGTGATGCCGTCGAGGAAAGGCCGCCACGCCGGGACGTCGAAGAACGCGGCGACCAGCTCGCGCCATGGCGTGAGGCGCGTCCAGTTGAAATCGGTCACGCCGAAGTGGCCGACGCCGCGTCCGCAGATCGACGACAGCCGGGACAGGGTCTCCTCGGGGCGCCCGAAATCCTCGGAGTCCACGATGAGGCGGTTCGCGAGGGCGAGCAGGTCGTCGAACTGCCGGCGGTCCGACGGCGGGGTGTCCGTCCACCAGAGGAACACCGGCAGATCGGGAAGCAGCAGCGGGATCACCGCGCTCGCGAGCCGCTCGTCCGAATCGCCGCGCGCGCGGATCAGGATCTGCTCGTACGACACCTGCCGCGACTGTTCGTCCTGGGGACGGTGGGAATGCATCGTGATCTCGGCTTCCTTTCCCGGCCGCCGCTCGCGGTCGGCCAGGACGACGATCGCCCGGGATGGATGCCGCTTCGCGAGCTCGGACACGGTGCGCGCGGCCCGCCGCGCGTGGATCTCACGGTTCGCGTAGACGACGAGATTGAGGACCGAGGCGCGCGCGACCACGAGGCCCTGTTCCCGCGCGTGCACGTCCTCGGCACGCCGCAGCCGCGCCAGCTCCCGCTCGACCTGCGCGACACCACTCGCCCGCGCGCCCCAGAAGGCGTCGTCGGCGGGGCTCCCCGTCGCGCCGATCACGGCTTGCGCCATGCCCGCCCGTCCCGCGCGATGAGGATGTCGGCATCGACCGGTCCCCAGGTCCCCGCGGGATAGCGGGGAAGGTCGGTCTGCGCCGCGTTCCAGCCTTCGACGATCGGATCGACCAGCCGCCACTGCTGCTCGACCTCGTCGCGCCGCGTGAACAGCGTCGCGTCCCCGCGCAGCGCGTCGACGATCAGGGTCTCGTACGCATCGGGCGCGTCGACCATGAACGAGGCGCCGTAGACGAAATCCATGTTCACGGAGCGGATGCGGACACCCTGCACCGGGACCTTCGCGCCGAACTTCAGCGAGATGCCCTCATCGGGCTGGATCCGCAGCACGAGCGCGTTGGGCTCGAGCCCGGCGGACGCCTCTCGGCTGAACATCTGGTGCGGCGCGATCCGGAACTGGATCGCGATCTCCGTCGAGCGCTTCGGGAGGCGCTTGCCCGTGCGCAGGTAGAACGGCGTGCCCTCCCAGCGCCAGTTGTCGACGTAGCACTTGAGCGCGACGAACGTCTCCGTCGCGGAATCGGGCGGCACCTTGTCCTCCTCGCGGTATCCCGGAACGCGCGTGCCCTCGATGAAACCGGCCGCGTACTGCCCGCGCACCACGGTGTCGGAGACCTCTTCGGGGCGGATCGGGCGCACGGCGCGCAGGACCTTGATCTTTTCGTCGCGCACGGAACCGGCGTCGAACGCCACCGGCGGCTCCATCGCGACGAGCGCCAGCAGCTGCAGCAGGTGGTTCTGGACGATGTCGCGCATCGCTCCGGTCTGGTCGTAGTACTCGCTGCGCTCCTCGACGCCGATCGACTCGGCCGCGGTGATCTGCACGTGATCGACGTACTGCCGGTTCCAGAGAGGCTCGAAGATGCTGTTCGCGAAGCGCATGACGACGATGTTCTGCACGGTCTCCTTGCCGAGGTAGTGGTCGATGCGAAACACCTGCTCCTCGCGGAAGACGTCATGCACGGTGTCCGTGAGCTCGCGCGCGCTCGCGAGGTCGTGGCCGAACGG
>JALYKU010000166.1 GCA_030774595.1 Chloroflexota bacterium
GGGCATCGGCGATCGAGACGCCGGCCGCGTCGCGCCGCTCCGCCGCCTTCGCCGGGAGCCGACCGAAGGCCGCCGCGCTGCCGAAGAGGCCGATGCCGAAGCGCGCACCCTCCTCGTCGGCCCAGGCGACGACCTCGAGCGGCCGCCGGATCGGTGCGCCCGCATCGAGCAGGGTCTCGGCGGCTTCCACCGCGCACAGCACGCCGAGCGCCCCGTCGTAGCGGCCGCCGTCGGGCACCGAATCGAGATGCGAGCCGACGAGCAGGACGTCGCCTTCCTCCGGGCCGAACCGGGCGAAGAGGTTCGCCGCCGGGTCCCGGCGGACCGCGGCGCCCCGCGCTCGGAGCCACGAGGCGACGAGGTCGCGCGCGGCCTGCTCCTCGGCGCTCAGCCCCAGGCGCGTTACGGAATGGCCGCGGCCGCCGATGGCCGAGAGCTGCCCGATCCGCTCCCGCAGGCGCGCCACATCTGCTCTCACAGCCGCGACGAGAGCTCGTCCGGAGCGAAAGGAAGTCCGGCGAAGACCTCTTGCTCGATGGCGCGGGCGAGCGGATGCGCGCGCGTGATCGCCTCGGCGTGCTCGGGACGGCGTCGGAGAACGTCGTCCATCCGCTCGTCCAGCGACATGACGCTCGTGCCGCCGCGCCGGTCGGCGAGGTACACGAGCTTTTCCTCGAGCGTGCGCGGTCTCCTCGCCGGGTCGAGGACCGTGTAGACGGGGTGGCGTCGCACGAGCTCGCCGAGCTCAGCCATCCCCTCGGCCGCGAGCACCAGTGCCGAAAGCTCGGCATGGTCCCTCGCGTCGCCCGCGAGCAGCGGCGTCCTTCCGATGTCGTGAAGGTATCCAGCAAGCGTCACGGCTCGCGGGTCGAGGTCCGTGCCGATGGCTCGATGCGCGTGCGCCAGGACGACGGCGATGCGACCGACGATGTCGCTGTGCGCGACCAGCCACTCGGGATACGAGTAGCGACGGTACAGCCGCTCGAGCTTGGCGCTATCTGTGGATAAGGCCGTCAACTATCGATTGACACCCGAGCCGCGCCATGACTACGTTGCGCCGGGGGGATGAGCATGGAAGCGCAGACCGACGATCGCACCGACGCGCGCATCATCGCGCACCTCCGGTTCGCGCGGACCATCGCCACGCGCGCGATCGACCCGCGTTGCCGCGGTGCCGACCGCGACGACCTCATCGCGTGGGGAATGGTCGGCCTCGTCCAGGCGGCGAAGCGCTTCCGCGACGACCAGGGAGCGACGTTCGCGTCATACGCGGCGCGGCGAGTCCGCGGTCAGGTCCTCGATGCACTGCGCGTGAGCGATCCGTTGACCCGCAGCGCGCGCCGGGCCTTCCGCGAGGCCCGTGCCGCCGATCCCGAGGTCCCCGCGCCCTTCTCGGAGGTGTCCCTCGACCGCTACACCGCCGCGGGACGCGAGGTCCCGGCGGCCGGCCTCTGCCGCACCCAGCAGGACGCTCGCTGGGCGTCGGTCGCGGGCGCCATGCGCGGCCTGCCGCCTCTGGAGCGGCGGGTGCTGCAGTTGTCGTTCGGCCGGGGGCTCACGCTTCGGGAGATCGGAGCCCGGGTCGGCCTATCGGAGTCCGGGGTGTGCCGCCTGCGGGCCCGCGCGCTCCGCCGCCTTCGGACGCGCTGCACCGCGGCATGAAACGCGGTCGCACGCGCAGGGCGCGGGTACAGTGGCGGGCGTGTCCCATCTTCGGCGCGCGCGCTTCGCGCGCATCGTCCGCGACTCGCTCGCGTCGCTCCCCGTCGCGTTCCGCGAGCGCATGCGCAACGTCGAGATCCTGGTCGAGGACGACCCGGATCCGTCGCGGGTTGGTGCGGGCGAGACGCTGCTCGGTCTGTACGAAGGCACTCCCTTGACGGCCCGCGGCCTAGACGAGCCGCTGCTGCCGGACCGCATCACGATCTACCGGCATCCGATAGAGGCGATGACGGCATCGCCGCGCCATCAGGCGGCGATCGTGCGCGAGACCGTCATGCACGAGGTCGCGCACCACTTCGGCATCAGCGACGAGCGCCTCCACGAGCTGGGCCTGGGGGACGCATAGTCGCGGCGACGCCGCGAAAGATGGTCCCGCATCGTGAAATCGCGCGTCTTCTGAGGTGCGCCGGGCGGACGCGGGGCAGAACTGCGGCGCGTCCACAAGGGATCGCACCTCAAGATGCTGGTCACGATGCTCCTCGACGGTTGTGCCGGGGCACGGCGCCTGCCCTCGACCGCGCGCATGACGATGGGTAATGGGCGCGCGACAAGATTTGGGACGGCGCTACTCGCCCGCGGGCCGCATACTCTAGCTATCGGTCGCTTGTCCCTCTTGCGTGGGACGAAGACATCCGCAGGCGAAGGGAAGAACAACGAAAAATGAGATCCGTCCTCACTGTCCTCGGCACTGTCCTCGGCGCGATCGCGCTCCTGCTCGCGAGCGCGGTCTCCGCGTATGCGGTGTCCGGAGGTCCGATGACCGCGGTGCTGACCGCCGGTGCCCTTTCACTTACCGGCGCCGTGCCCGGGTCGTTCGTCGCGACGCTGACGGGCGCGAGCCAGACCGTGGATGCGGCGCTGACCACGTACCAGGCGGTCGACGCGCGCGGTACGGCCACGGGCTGGCACGTCACGTTCAGCGCGACGACCTTCGCATGCGCCAACCCGACAGATGCCGGCTGTCCCGCCGGCGGTTCGACGTTCCCGACGAGTTCACTCACCATGCCGGCACCGACCGTCACCTGCGTCGCCCTCTGCACCGGGATCGCGGCCCCACCGACGATCAGCATCGTGGCGCTTACGGCGCTCGACAGCGGCAGCGCCGTCACCGTCGCGTCCGCCGCGACCAACACGGGCGCGGGCACCTACAACTTCGCGCCAGGGACGGTCGGAACGGGAAATCTCCAGCTCGCGGTGCCAAGTAACGCATACGCCACGACGTACCACTCGACTCTGACCGTCTCGATCGTCGCCGGGCCGTAAGGGCCCGGTGACCGGACGCTCTTTCAGAAGGGGCCCCTCCGCGGTCACGGCGCTTCTGCTCACGCTCGCGGTGGTCGCGACACTCGCGGCGGACGGGGCGCCCTCGTTCGCGGATGAGAGTGGCGCGAAGGTGACGCTGGCACCTTCGGACGCCACGGGTCGCCCGGTCGCGGGCCCCGGTTACTTCGTGGTGGAGGCATCGCCGGGTGCGACGTTCGTCGGGCATGTCGCCGCAAGTAACCTCGGCTCGGCCGCGGCGGCGCTCTCGCTCATCGCCGTCGATGCCGCGACCGGTCCGTTCGGGGGCGTTTCGTACGCGCTGCCCGAGGAGGCGCGCCAGCGCGTCGGGTCCTGGATCGAGCTCGAGAGCTCGTCCTTCTCCGTGGATCGGGGGAGCTCGGCGATCGTCGCTTTCCAGGTGAAGGTCCCCGCTGACGCCGCGCCCGGCGAGCACCTCGCGGGTCTCACGGCCTACGTGCCGCTGCCGCCGGTGCGTGCTGGAGACGCGGGCCTTCAGGTGCAGCAGCGCGCCGTCGTCGCGGTGCAGGTGAACGTGCCGGGAGCACGGATGAGCCAGATGGCGGTGCGCGGGGTCTCCGGCGAGTTCCGTCCGGACGGCGCCTACGCGGTCGCGCGCCTGGCGAATTCCGGCAACACGCTGCTCAGGTCCGCGGGCTCGCTGTTGGTCACGCGAGCCGACCGCTCGACGGCGATCGCCTCGCCGCTCACCCTCGACACGACCGTGCCGGGGACTGACGCGGCCTACCCGATCCGCTGGACGCCGGAACCGTCCGCGGGCCGGTACCACGCGCACATCGAGCTCGCGTGGGATGGCGGGAGCCTGGTCTGGGACAGTGACTTCGACATCGACGCGACCACAGCCCCAGGCTCGGAGCCGTCCGGTGGGATCGGAGGGTTCCTCCTGACGCCCGGGCCGCAGGACGGATCGTGGAACATGGCGCTGGTCGCGCTCACGTTAGGGATCCTTCTCGACGGTCTCATCCTTCTGGCCGTGCGGCGCAGACGGGGCCGCCGACGAGGGGCCGCGTTCTCGCTTCGCAGAAGCTGAGCACGTGATCGCGCGCCTCCGTTTCCACGCGTCTCCATCCGGCTGTCGCGTTCTTCCCGCGCGCGAGGATCAGTGCGAAGCGGCCTCCCGGAACCTGCGCAGCGCCGCCACCGGGCCGTCCGCGTCGCGATAGACGGCGGAGCCGGCCACGAGAACGGTGGCACCGGCCGCGACGATCGCCCGCGCGTTCTCGGGCTTGACGCCGCCGTCGACCTCGAGCTCCGCCTCCAGACCGCGTTCGTCGAGGAAGCGCCGCACCGCGGTCACGCGGTCGAGCGATCCGTCGATGAACGACTGGCCACCGAAGCCCGGGTGGACGCTCATGACCAGCGCGAGATCGACCGCCCCGAGGTGCGGCAGCAGCGCGTCGAGGTGGGTCTCAGGGTTCAGGGTCACCCCCGGCCGGGCTCCGAGGCGGCGGATCCCCTCGAGCGTCCCGGCGACATCGGTCGTGGCCTCGACGTGGATCGTGAGGTAGGTGGCGCCGGCCGCGACGAAGCGCTCGATCCATGCCTCGGGCCGCTCGATCATGAGGTGCACGTCGAGCGGGAGCGTCGTCGCGAGGTGCAGATCCTCGACCATCTTCGGCCCGAATGTGAGGTTGGGCACGAAGTGCCCGTCCATCACGTCGACGTGCAGCCAATCGGCGCCGCCCCGCTCGGCCGCCGCTGCGGCTTCCGCCAGGCGCCCGAAATCGGCCGACAGGATGGACGGAGCGAGCTTCAGGGCGTCATCATATGGAGCACTTCCCCTGTCTACAGAGAGGACGGCTGCCGATGTACCGCCCGCAGAACCTGCGCATCCCCGGACCGACCTTCGTGCCGCAGACCGTGCTCGCCGCGTCGGCTCGGCCGATGATCAACCATCGCGGGCCGGAGTTCGCGGCGCTGCTCGCGGCGATCACGCGAGCGCTCCAGGATTTCCTGCGCACCGAGAACGACGTGCTGCTCCTGACCTGCTCCGGCTCGGGCGGGATGGAGGCCGCGATCGCCAACACGCTCTCGGCACAAGACAAGGTCGTCGCGTTCAGCAACGGAGCCTTCGGCGAACGCTTCCATTCGATCGCGAGGTCGTACGGCGTCGACGCGCGCCGGGTCGACGTCCCATGGGGCCGCGCCGTCGAGCCGGACCTGGTCCGCGATGAGCTCGCGAAGGAGAAGGGCAGGGACGGCGCCAAGGCGGTGCTCGTCACGCACAACGAGACCTCGACCGGCGTGCTCAACCCGCTGAAGGAGATCGCCGGGCTCGTCCGCGAGTCCGGGAAGCTCCTGATCGTCGACAGCGTGTCGGGCGCGGGCGCCGCCGAGCTCGCGATCGACGAGTGGGGCGTGGACGTGTGCGTCACCGCGTCGCAGAAGGCGTGGGGCGCCCCGCCCGGGATCGCGATCGTGACCATGAGCGCCGCGGCGTGGAAGGCCTACGACCGCTCGAACCTCCCGAAGGCGTACTTCGACCTGCAGCGCGCCAAGTCCTCTCTGGAGAAGGGACAGACGCCGCAGACGCCCGCCAACACCGTCGTCATCGCTCTTCAGGAATCACTGCGGCTGATGGCGGAGGAAGGCCTGGAGGCGATCATCCGCCGCCACCGCGACCTCGCGTTCGCGACACGGCGCGGTTTGCAGGCGCTCGGCCTTGGGCTGCTCGCGGACGAGCGCTTCGCGTCGCCCGCGGTCACCGCGTTCCGCATGCCCGCGCGCCTCGACGCGCGCAACCTCCTCCGCGTCCTGCGCGACGACTACGACACGATCATCGCGGGCGGGCAGGGTCGGCTCGAGGGTCAGGTCGCGCGTGTCGGGCACATGGGGTTCGTGACGCTTCAGGACATGGTCTCGTTCTTCAGCGTCCTCGAGCTCGCCCTGCGCGATCTCAATCAGCCCGTCGAGCCGGGAGTGGCGATCGCCGCGACGCTGCGCGCGTACGACGAGCGTACCCAGCCGCCGCCGCGGGCGGCCGCTCCCCGGCGCCTCGCCGGAGACCCCGCCGTGGGAAGCCGCCGATAGCCTCCGGCCACCGGCCGGTCGTCCTCGTCGCGGACCCCTTGGCGCAGGAGGGGCTCGACCTGCTGCGCGAGCGCTGCGACGTGCGGGTCGCTCACGGGCAGAGCCAGGACGAGCTCGTCGGGCGCATGTCGGACGTCGAGGCGCTCGCCGTGCGCAGCGAGACGAAGGTGACGGCACGCGTGCTCGACGCGGCGCCGCGCCTGGTGGTCGTGGGCCGCGCCGGCGTCGGAGTCGACAACATCGATGTCGCGGCTGCGACGGCACGGGGCGTGTACGTCGTGAACGCGCCGCACGGCAACGTCGTCGCGGCCGCCGAGCACTCGCTGGCACTGGCCCTCGCGCTGCTGCGCCACATCGCTCCCGCCGACGCGAGCATCCGTGAGGGGCGCTGGACCAGGAGCGCGTTCATCGGCCGCGAGCTCCGCGGCAAGACGCTGGGTCTGCTCGGCATCGGGCGCGTCGGCAGCGAGGTGGCGCGGCGCGCGGCGGCGTTCGACATGCGGGTGATCGCGTACGACCCGTTCGCCACGGAGGCCAGCGCGCGCGCCACCGGTGCTCGGCTGGTCGGCCTCGACGAGTTGTTCGCGACGGCCGACATCGTCTCCCTTCACACTCCGCTCACGGACCAGACGCGCGGTCTCGTGAACGCCGACACGCTCGCGAAGATGCGGCCCAGCGCGGTCCTCGTGAACTGCGCGCGAGGGGAGATCGTCGACCTGCCCTCGCTCGCGGCCGCGCTCGAGGCCGGCACCATCGCCGGCGCGGCGCTCGATGTCTTCCCGCAGGAGCCCCTTCCCGCCGACTCCCCGATCCGGCGCGCGCCCCGGACGATCCTGACGCCTCACATCGCGGGATCGACCGCCGAGGCGCAGACGAACGTCGCGGTGGACGTCGTACGGCAGATCCTCGACGTGCTCGACGGCCGTCCGGCCGCCTTCGCGGTGAACGCGCCGCGGCCGCCGTCGGAGGAGGCCGGAGGAAGTGCCTGGCTGCGGGTCGCCGAAGCGCTGGGTGTGCTCGCCGCTCAGCTCCTGGACGAGCGTCCGAGCGAGATCGAGCTGGCGTACGAAGGTCGCCTGCTCGAGATCGATCCCGAAGCGCTGCGCGCGGCCGCGGTGAAGGGGCTGCTCGAGACCTTCAGCGAAGAGCGCGTGAACCTCGTGAACGCGCTCGCCGTCGCGCGTTCGCGCGGGCTCGCGGTGGTCGAGCGCAGGGAGGCCGAGGCACACCGGTTCGCGGCGCTGCTGCGGCTGCAGGTCGGCCGGACCACCGTCGCGGGGACGCTCGTGCAGGGGGAGCCGCGCATCGTCCACATCGACGGGTTCTGGGTGGACGTTCCGATCGAGGGCCACCTGCTGCTGACAAAGCATCAGGACAAGCCCGGGCTCGTCGGACGCGTCGGCACCCTGCTCGGAGAGAGCGACGTGAACATCTCCTCGATGCAGGTCGGCCGCCTGCACCCGCGCGGAGAGGCGCTGATGATCCTGACGCTCGACGACCCGGTCCCTGACGACGTCCGCGCCCGCATCAGCACCCTTGGCGACGTCGATCAGGTGCGAACGGCGCGGCTCGGCGTGTAGAGTCACGCGCCTATGACGAGAGCATCGGCGCGCTGATGGAAGCCGCGCGCTTCGAGCGCCAGGTCCGGACGGAGTCGAGCGAGATCTTCGCGATCTACGGAGGGGCGCGCCGCGTCGGCCGCGTCGACATCCACTACGGCCGTTTCGAGGTCAACGGCACCCTGCTGCTCGAGGTGGACCTCACCGACGACGAGCTCCAGCAGCTGATCGATCAGCTGGACGAGGAGCTCGTGCAAACGCACGACCCCGAGCGCGAGGACTTCCTGGTGACCGTGTTCAAGGCCGAGGAGCTGGGCTTCTACTCCGACGAGTTCGAGGCGGAGGATTCCGACGAGGAGGAGCGGTAGGCTCGCGCGCCCGCCGCAGCTCCTCCGTCAATCGAGCGCTCTCATCCGGCCGGCCGTGGAACGCGGCCGGAGTGGTCTGGAAGAGCTCGACGCGCCATCGTCCCTCGCGCCGCGCCGCGACGAGCGTCTGGATCGCGTTGACCGCGGGGTCGATGTCATCGTGTCCCGGCGGGATCATCCCGACGACCGCGCGAAGTATCGCGGTATCGGGAGCCGGGAGGCGCACCTCTCGCACGATCGTGAGGTAGTGGGCCGTCGGATGATCGACGAAGATGCCGCCGAGGAGGGCCTCGATCTCGCGCGGACCGTCCATCTGGCTTCCATCGAACCCGATCACGTTGCCGTCATCCGCGAACAACAGCGCCATCCGTGACGCATCGCGCCGGTTCCAGCCCTCGATCAGATCTGCGTACAGCCGGCGCACCTGCTCCTCGTCGGACGGGTGTGTGACCCCCACGCCGGTGTCGGACGGCTGCTGCACGCCGTCGTTCATAGCACCATGACCGATCGCGCGCGAATGCGCCGCACTCAAGGCGCATGACCGCGGCTTTCCTCGCTGCAACGAGTCGACCGCGTGTACGGGGTTGTGCGGCAGCACGCGGTCCCTGACGGCGCGCTCGAGGATCGTCGCGAGGGTGTCGCGCACCATCGCGACCGTCGTCCGCGACATCCCGCTCTGGCTCACGTTCACGAGTACCGCCCGGACGTGGTCGGGCGCGACCTTGCCGAGCTGCAGCGAGCCGAGCGAGGGCAACACATGGCGCCGCATCCGGCTCTCGTGTCCCGACCGCGTCGTCCAGCGGAGCTTCCGCATGCCGCCCTGCCTTGTCCGCGGATCGCGTCGGATGCGAAGTGGGTCGGCGCGTACACTACGCTACAGAATGAGACACTTGGTCCACGTCCACCGCCCACTGTCACACTGCGGGCCACATGTCCGCGAGGGTCAACTTGATCGCGATCGCTGAGGCAACCACGGAGTTCGGTATTAGCCGGGCGACCCTCCATCGCTGGCTCGTGGCCGGGAAGCTCACCAGATACAGGCGCCCTGCTGGGCGCCCACGCGTGTTCGTCGATCGACGCGAGCTGCGGAAGCTGCTCGAGCCGACGCCGCGGCGAAGGAGGCCGCAGTGACGCCGCTCTCGAGCGATTGCCACGAGGGGGAGGGTGAGTCCGATGACCCGCGACACCGCACTGATCTACGTCCGCGTGAGCCGACTCGACGGCGACGATCGCCCGCGTCGCCCAACGCGCGGCATACTTTTCGCCTGA
>JALYKU010000167.1 GCA_030774595.1 Chloroflexota bacterium
CGCCGTAACGGCGGACAGCATCCCGACTTGCGACTCGAACACCGCCGCGACGAACGGCGTGACGACAGCCACTCTCTTCCTGGGCACCGTGGCCCCGACCGGCGCGTTCGTCGCCGTCACGCTCAACTCCACCGCCACTGGGATCAACGCGAACATTCAGGACGCGGCCGGCAACTTTGCCGTTGCGCCACGCACGAACACCACCACCGCGACCGCGGCTGACACGACCAAGCCGACCCTCGTCAGCGCCAGCGGAGCGACCGGCTCGAGCACCGTCACGCTGACCTTCTCAGAGCCGGTGTACTGCAGCGCCGGCTTCACCGCCTCTTCCGGTGTGATCACAATCGCAGCGGGCACAGCGGCCCCTGTGAACGCGCTCATGATCTTCTGCCCCGGGACAAACACTCCGGCGACCGCAGGAACGACAGTGACGTTCACGACGGCTCCGCTGGCCGCCAGCACGGCCTACACGGTCACTATCAATACGGTGGCCGGGGCAACCCTTTCGGACATCGTGGGCAACACCTTGACGACCCCGACCAGCGCCGTGTTCACGACCGGCGCGGCCGACACGGCCGGCCCCCTCTCGCAGGACATCCGCATGACGACCAACGCGGGCCTCACCGCCACGCTCGACACGGGTGACGTCTTCAAGGTCTCGTACAACGAGGTCCTCGGACCGGTGGCCGCTGGCGCCACGATCCGCCTCACCGACGCTGACGGCACGATCGTCGACGTCGTGTGCGGCGCCGTCACCACGTGCGCACTCTCGACAAGCGCCCAAACCATCGGTGGGGTGACCTATCCGACCGGTCAGACGCTCACCGTGACCATCGGCGCCACTGGTGTCACCACCGTGGCAGCCGGCACGGTCGCGGGCCTCCAGATCCCGGCGACTGTCACCGACAGCTCTGGGATCACGGACGTCGCGGGTAACCCGTGGAACATCCCGGTTAGCCCGGACAAGACCCTGAACTAGGGTCGAGTCCTCGCGCAGCGATCTCGAGAGGGGCGGCCGAAGGGCCGCCCCTCTCACGTTGCCTGCGGCGCGGCCGGCAGGAATGTCCGTTCCGCTGAAGTTGCCTTTGCCGTTCGGGGCGGCTGAAGCTACCGAGTCCCTCCCGCGATCACCCTTCCGTGGATCTGCTCCGGCTGGTGCTGCGCGTGAAACCACAGGTGGGCCACGAGCTACGCCTCCGTTTTGGCGGCTAGGCTGCATCCCGTGTGGCGCGCGTCGCACATCGTCGTGGCGGCGATGCTCTCTGTCGTCATCTGGCGCTCGCTCCATCAGCAGTGGGTGTCGGACAACGGCTCCGATGCCCTGGTCGCCGGCGCGGTCTCCGTCGCGCTGCCGCTCGCGAGCGCGGGAGCGAGCGTGCTCGCGGTCGCCGCCGGATGGTCGACCCGGAGGCCCGAGCGGCTCTTCGCGCACGATGCGCTCTCGCTCGCCGCGTTCCTGGTCTGCGTGCTGGTGCTCTCGCTCGGCCCACTTCCGCGCGACGTCGCCGGCATCTTCTTCGTGCTCGCCGTCGCGGCGCGCTTCGCGCCCACCGTCTTCGCCATCGCGGCCAGCGATGCGCCGGGCTGGCTCGTGGCCGCGACGTCGTTCGGCGTTTACGCGTCGCTCGCCGCGTGGCTGCAGGTGTCGTCGCTGCTGCACGGAGACCAGGCGCACTACGTCATGGCCGCCGATCTCATCGGCCGGGGCAGCGTCGACGCGGGACGCGCATACGCCAACTCAGCGCTCTTCCACAGCCTCGCCGGCACCGACATCTCCCCGGCCGATCTCGAGACGCACGTGATCCGCGCGCCCGCGGGCGAGCGGCTCGTGCAGGGCTACACGCTGCCGGCGCTCCTCGTCCCTGGCTGGCTCGTCGCGGGCAGGATGGGGGAGCACCTCACCATCGCGCTCATCGCGGCGCTCGCGAGCTGGCAGCTCTACGAGCTCCTGCGCGAGACGGTCTCGAGTCGGCCCCTGCGCGGCGGCGTCTGGGCCGCCGCGGCGTTCCTCCCGCCGTTCCTGCCGATGGCGACGCACGTCTACCCGAACGGACTCGGGGCGCTGGCCATCGCGGCGGGCTATCGGCTCGCGTTCACCGCCGCGCGCCCGCGTCTTGTCCTCGCAGGGCTCGCCCTCGGCTCGACACTTCTGCTGACCCCGCGTGACGGTCTGGTGCTCCTCGCGCTCGCTCCGTTCGTATTGGTGTATCGGCGTGCCGGCTTCGCGCGCTTCGTCATCGGCGCCGCGGCGATGCTCGCGCTCGAGGTCGCGCTCGACGCCGTCCTGTACGGCACGCCACTCCCGTACGCGGGATACCTCTTCGGCACGACCGCAGCTGAGGCGCTGGACAAGGAGCCCTCGCTCAGCTTCCGCTTCTGGTATGGATTGCCCGCGATCCTCTTCGATCGGACCTTCGGCCTCGCTGGGACCGCGCCGTGGCTCTTCCTCGCGGCGCTGGGCATCGCGCCGGCACTTCGCTCGGCTCGGCGGCTCGTCCTTCCCGCGGCGGCGGCGATCGGCGCGACGCTGCTCGCCCTTTCGCTGTTCCGCTACTGGGAGGGTGGATACGCTCCGCCGGGCCGCTACTACGTCGAGGTCGTCCCGCTGGCGGCGCCCCTCGTCGCGTTCGGTCTCGCGGCGGCGCGGACCTGGCCGCTCCGCCTCTTCGCCGGCGCGGCGCTGGCGATGAGCGCGCTGGCCGGCCTCGTGATCTCAGCGGTGCCCACGCGCGCGCTGAACACCGCGTTCGATGGCCGCATCCAGGACGTGTACGACGTGGTGCTCGCGGCGAACCCGCTGGGATGGCTCCCCAACTTCCAGCCCATCCAGCCCGACTGGTACGTCGCCGCGTATCTGCGCGCCTTCGTGGCGGCCGTCGGGGTCATCGCGCTCGTCTGGATCGGCCGCCGCGTGGTCGATACGTGATGCGACGCGACCTGCGCCTGCTCGCGCTCGTGTCGATCGGCCGCCCCGAGGTGCATTCGTGATGCGGCGCGACCTCGGCCTGTTCGCGCTGCTCAACGCGGGCCTGATCGCGTTGCTCTTCCTCGCCGGCCGGCAGCCGCTCGCGCTGAGCCCTGATAACCCGGAACTGCCCATCGCGCTCGTCGGGAAATGGCTGCCATACGCGCTCGCGCTCGCGTCGGCGGGGTCGATCGCGATCGCGCGCCTGGTGCCGAGCGTCGGCCGCGGCTTCCTCGTGCGCCACTTCGCGCTCTACGCTGCGTCGCCGCTCCTGCTGTTCATGGTCCGCTACGACCCGGCGGTGCTGAATTCGCAGCTCGGCGCGGTGTACCTGCTGGTCGCGGTCGCTTTCGCGGCGCACGCGCTGTCGGGGATCTGGGCCGGCCTTCCGGCGCTCGGCGACCGGCGCGTTGCGACGCTGCTCGGCCTCACGGTGCTCGTGACGAGCCTCATGGTGCTGCCGTACGACCGGTCCGTGTACCCGACCGCTTCCGACGAGCCCCACTACCTGCTCATCACCCAGAGCCTGCTGTACGACCACGACGTCGACCTGCGCAACGACTACGACGGCGATCGCTACCGCGCGTTCTACCCGGCCCGGCTACCGGACGTCCACGGCATCGGGGTCGGCCACGCGATCTACCCCATCCGCGACCTGGGCCTGCCCATCCTGTCCGTGCTTCCCTTTGCGCTGGCTGGCCGGTCCGGCGTCATGGCGATGCTCTGCCTCGTCGCGGCCCTGCTCGCCGCGCAGCTGTACCTGCTGCTGCGCGACCTGCGCTTCGACCCGCGCGACGCCTTCCTCGCTGTCGCTGCGACGGCGCTGGTGCACCCGATCCTGACGTACACGACGCAGGTCTACCCCGACCTGCCGGCCGCGCTCGCGTTCGTCGGGGCGGTGCGGCTCCTCGGACGCGGCGCTGCCATGCGCGCGCGCGACCTCGCGGCGGCGAGCGCGCTGGTCGGCGTGCTGCCGTGGCTCACGACGCGCGGATGGCTCATCGCCGTCGGGGTCGGGGTCGTCGTTGCGTTCTGGTCGCTGCGCCCGCTGTTCGGTGGGCTGGTGCCGCGT
>JALYKU010000168.1 GCA_030774595.1 Chloroflexota bacterium
GGATCGCGGTCACGACCTCGAGCGCCTTCGCCTGCCACGCCGCGAGCGTCGCGCGGACGGTGTCGATCGCCGCGCTGATCGCTGGCATCGCTGCGGCGACCTTGTCCTGGATGCCGCCGAGGTTGGCGTCCCAGGCGAGTTTGAGCGCGATGACGGCCGCGACGATGAGCGCGATCGGGCCGAGGATCGCGAGCATCCCCCCAGACACGCCGCCCAGCGCGGTCGCGACGCCGCCGAGCGCGCCGCCGGCGCCGATGAGCGGCCCGACGAGGAAGCTGAACATCGCGCCGAGCGCGGCGCCGCCGCCCAGGAGCGTGCCGAACACGGCCACCAGCGCGAGGCCCTTCGCCGCGAAGTCCGCGATCATCGGGTTGGCCTTCATCCACTCGCTGATCCCGCGGACCACGCCGGCGATGTGGCCAGTCAGCTCGGCGAGCGGCGGGAGGAGGACGTCGCCGATGGTGATCGCGATCGCAACCAGGTTGTTCTTGAGCAGCCCCATCTGGACGCCCGCGCCCTCGGCGGTCCGCCGGAAGGATTCCTCGGTCAGCCCGTTGACGTTCTGCATCGACCCGAGGATTCCGCTGTACGCCTCGGCCTGGCTCCCGGCGGTCGCGAGCACGCCGGTCAGCGCGCGGACGTTCGGGATGATCTTCCCGATCACCTCGACGTTCCCGCCGGTCTTCTCCATCAGCTCCTGGAGCACGGCCATGAGGCCCTTGGTCTTCAGCTCGTCGCGCAACCCCGCGGCGGACAGCCCCATCTTCGCCAGCGCCGCCTGCGCATCGGCGCCGGGCTTCACGAGCGCCAGCAGCGTGCCGCGGAGCGCGGTCGCGGCCTCGTCGGCGTTGAGCCCGACGCGCGTCATCGTGGACATCGACGCGAGGACCTCGTCGAGCCCGACGCCCATCGCGGCGGCGGCGGGGAGCACCCGGCCGATCGCATCGGCGAGCGGGCCGTACTCGGTCTTGCCCTGCGTGACGGCATTGGTGAGGAGGTCGGTCACGTGCGCCGCGTCGTCGCTCCCGAGCTTGTACGCGTTGAGCGCACTCGTCACCGCGTCGGCGACGGTCTTGGTGTCGGTGAGGCCCGCGCTCGCGGCCTTCGCCGAGACCTCGAGGATCTTCATCGCGTCGCTGCCCTTGAAGCCGGCCGAGACGACGAAGTACAGGCCGTTCGCGAGGTCCTCGGCGGACTTCGGTACGATCGTCGAGAGGTCGAGGACCTGCTGCTTCAGCGACTTGAACTGCTCCTCGTTGATCCCGGTCAGCGAGTAGATCTTCCGCATGGGCGCGTCGAACGACTCCGCCATATGAACGGCGGCGATGACCGCCGCGCCAGCCGCGAGGCCGATCGCGCCGAAGGCGATCTGCGCCTCGTGGCCGACCTTCCCAACGTTCCCGCTGAAGCCGCTCATGACGCCGCCGGTCTCGTCCTGGGCCCGGAGCAGGAAGTTGAGGAGGAAGTTCTCGCTAGGCATCAGTCACCGCCGGGCTTCTCGCCCATCTGCGCCCGGATCTGGCGGTACTGCAGCAGCTCGGCGATGGTCCGCGGCGTGTTCTCCTCGCGCGCCGCTCTCTCGGTCCAGCCGTACGCGTCCATGAGCACGATCAGGTGCTCGCGGCCGGTGAGGGTGGCTCGACCGCTGGAGAAGAAGCTGACCCACCGGCGCCCGCTTTTCCCAGGTCGGTCATGACCTCGCCGTTGTGCTTGTTCGCGAGGGTCATGAGCTGCATCCCCGTCGCCGGATCCAGGCGCGCGATGGCGTCGCGCGTCAGCTCGGTGCCCTCGAAGCTGGGACCGCCCCACGCGGCGATCGTCGAGTGGAGCAGCGCGAGGATCGCGACCTTCCGCCGCGGCGTCTCGCCGGGGACCATGCCCGCGTCGTCGGTCATGTCGAGGATGTCGCCCCACGCCAGTCCCGCGCGGAACTCGACCCAGTCGCCGTCGCCGATGTCCTCGCGCACGATGGTCCGCTCGCCCGCGAATCGCCTGGGCATGAGGTGCTCCTTTCGCTGCGTCCCGTCCGTACCCGGCCCAGGCCTCGGTCCAGACGGGTGTCGTGTCGTTCGGCTTAGATCAGATCGTCGTCCAGTCCTTGTTGCTGCGGACGATCGCCTTGATCGCCGCGCCCGCCGTCTGGTCGTACAGGATTTTGTCGGCGGTGAGCTTGATCAGCGGCAGGTCGCCGCCGACGTCGATCTCGGCGGCCTTCCACACGATGTTCGGCAGACTGATCGTGAACTGCGGGTTGGCCGAGGTGCCGAGGGTCGTCGAGGTGTCGACGAACACCACCGACAGCACCTCCTTCGTCGAGGCCTTCCACGCGGTGTAGCGCGCGAGGCCGGCGGCGTCGCTGTCCACGATGATCTCGAGGTTGCCGCCGCGCATCCCCTTGCGCATCCGCTTCGGCGCCTGGGTGTTGTTCACGACCCAGAACGGCGCGCGGTTGCGCTTCCAGCCGATCTTGCAGTTGACGAGCGAGCCGAACGCGCCGCCGCCAAGGGTGACCGCGCCCTGCCATGCGACGTGCGGCTTGGTCGCGGCGACCGCTGGGGTGAACTGGGAAATGGTGGTCTCCGGCATCGCGACGCCCTTCGCGGTCCAGTCGAGCTCGTTGCCGGCGCCGAAGTTGATCTCGAAGTCACTGAGCACGCCATACAGCGACTGGAACCCCTGGACGTAATCCACGGTCTGCTGCCACTGGAGCGAGCAGCTCCACGGGTCGTCCGCTGGGATGAAGGTCGAGTCCCAGACAACGGTCTCACCGCCGACCACGACCTTCGTCGGCGCGCCCATCGCCATACCCATGATGTAGCCGATCTGATCGTGGTAGACGCCGCCGCCGGCCTCCCACTGCTCATGCTGGAAGCCCGCGAAGGCGATGAAGCCCTCGTCCTGGTTGTTGCGGTTCTCCTTCGGGACGTACTGCGTCTGGTCCATCTTGGCTTTGAAGTTGGCGTTGAAGTCGAGCATCGTCGTGGCGATCGTCCCGTGAGTCGCCTCGTGGCCGAACTTGGCGACGTTGTTTGCCATCTAGGCCTTCGCCTTCCCGCCGTCCGGCTGACGCCGCGGCTTGGCGTCCGCATGCGCGTAGTGGCCGGTGGCGACCGCCTGCGCGAGCTCGGCGTCGGAGAGCAGCAGCTCGAACTCGGGGTCGTCGGGGTTCGCCGGGAAGCCCGAGAGGAACACGCCGCCGTCGCCGGTGTAGCGCAGCCGCCGCTGGGTCCGTATCACCACGGTCTCGGGCACGAGCGGCGCGAAGGGTGAGGGCACCGCGTGGGGGTTCTCGCGCTCCTTCGTTACATCGTCCGGCATCTCGTCCTCCTCTAGCCCTGCGGCACCGCGTTGATCTCATCGAGCACCGTGAAGTCGAACTCCAGCGTCCATAGCGGGACGTTCTGCGGCTCCCATGTAGCACGGACCGCGATCTCGTCCTCGGCGCACTTCAGCACGAGCCCGCCGAGCGAGGTGTGGATGCGCAGCGATGCCTTGACGCTTTCGATCAGGTCGAGCACCGCGAGCGTGTCGGCGCCGTCGTCGCTCGACAGGTTCTCCTGCTGCGGCCAGAGCACGGTGAGGCGCGGGCGGTAGAGGATGCGCTTCTTCCCCGGGATCTCGCCGATGCCCTTCATCGTGTAGCGCGTCTCGACGGCGGGCTGCTCGATCAGGTTGAGCATCGCGACCGGCCACGGCTGCTGCGGCCGCACCCGCATTCCGCTGTAGACGTGCCCGAAGGCCGGGGTGATCCCGGTGCGGAGGTTCGCGGTGATGGCCTGCGCGATCGCCTTCGGCGTGCTCACGCGGCGGCGCCACGTATCCAGCGCACGAGGCGCTGGCCGCCGGTCGCCATGATCGCGGGCATGACCGCCTGAAGGGCGGCCACCGCGGCCATTTCGAAGTCGTTTGGCTTCTGGCCCTTGTGGTGGGTCCGCATCGTGTGGACGACCGAGCCGTCAGCCGCGACGAAGCGCTGGTACTTGTTGACGGTCCACTCGCTGTGCGGCGCCGGGCGGTGGTGGATGCCGGTCCCGTCGACGACGAACTTCGCGTAGGCGACGCCGAGTGCGCGCGACTGCAGCTCGATGCCGTTCGGGAGGATCCTCGACTGATAGCCCAGCGCGCCCGCGAGCTTGCCGCTACGCCGCGGCGCCTTCGCCTTCGCGTGCTCGACGAACACGCCCATCGCGGACTGCGCGACGGTGCGCACGAGCGCGACGCGGTCGAAGGTCGGGAGGCGGTGGACGACCTCGAGGCCCTGGCCGGTGAGGGTCATCGTGATCGTGCCGGGCATCTACCGGGCTCCCGCGCGGGCAGGCAGCGCGTCTCGGTCTACTGGCAGAGCGACCGTATCGACGACCGCGGCGCCCGGCCATCCGCCGCGCGGGGTCTTCGGCTTCGCGGCCACTCCGGCATCGGGCTCATCGGGCGGCGGTGGCCCGAACATGATGCGCACGTAACCCAGCGTGGTGTTCGTGGTGTACGTGGTGTTCGTGGTGTTCATCACGTAGTTACTGACGCTGAAGATCACCAGACCTGGTCCTTCGTCATCCCCGGCACCTTGATGCTCAGGTCGGGGGCCGGCAGCGTGGGCGGATTCTGCTCGAGGTTGCCGCTCGATAGCGCGAGGTACTTCTGCACGATCTCGAGCGAGTGCTGGGCGTCGAACAGTTCCAGCTCGCCCTTGAGGATGCGGTCCATGACGTCGCGGTACTGGTGCCAGTAGCTGCTCGACCGTGCCCCACCGCGGACATCGGCGAGCTCGAGCGGCCCGCCCGTGGCCTGCTGCGCGAGCGCACCCGCGCCGAGCATGTTCGCGAGCTTGAGCACGCTGAGCGCGGTCGCCGCGTTGTACGGCGCCGCCGCCGTGGCGATCGGCACGGTGTAGCCCGCCTGCTTGAGGGTCGTGTCGATCTCGGCCGTGATCAGGTCGATGAAGCCTTGGACCTGGTTCGCCGTCGGGACCGACGTCGTGGTGTAGCCGTTCTGCTGCTGGAGGAGCGCGGCGACGTCGGCGACCGCGCAGTACGCCACCTAGACCGCCTTCCCGCCGACGCCCGCCACGAAGCGGCTCGTCGGC
>JALYKU010000169.1 GCA_030774595.1 Chloroflexota bacterium
CCCTGCAACGAAGCGCGGGCGTAGCGACGCCGGAAGCGCGGCCACGCCGCGCGGATCGACACCGTCGCTCGAGCGCCGGCCGAGCTTCGCGTTCACCGACTCGATGAAAGCCTCCAGGATCGCGACGCTCGTCGTGAGGATCGCCGGCTGGGCCACCGTCGTGTTGTCGAGGTCATTCGGGGGTCCATCGAAGCAGATCTTCGACAGCTCGTACCCCACGGTGCGGTCGGCCTCATCGAAGATCTCTCGGGCACGCGCCGACTGCTCGTAGACCGCGCGGCCCATGCCGACGACCTGCGAGCCCTGCCCTGGAAAAACGAATGCGAGATCTCCCACTTGTGATGCAACGATAGCGCATCGCCTCGACTGCTCTTGATATTCCGATACACTCGACTTGTAGTGAATCGGCGATACGTCCAGCGCGAGCGCGCACGCACGACGGCAAGAACGTCCAGCGCCATCGAATCCGCGGCCCTGCGCGAGGTCTCGCGGCGCGGCTATGCGAAGCTGCGCGTCAGCGAAGTCGCGCGACGCGCCCACGTCGCTCAACGTACGGTCTACCTGCATGCCCCGACGAAGGAACGCCTCGTCGACGCCGCACTTCGGGGACGGGCCGAGGGTTTGATCGGGCGGATCGAGCGATGGCGCCCGCGCGGTGAGAGTGCGGACTCGGTCCTGGCCGAGCTCATCGCGATGCACGAACGTGAGTACCGGACCGAGTCGGTCCTCCTCGAGACGCTCGTTGACGGCGCGCTCCCGCGCGAGATCGCCGCGCTTCTTCGCGAGCTGGACGGAGTGCGCCTCGGGATCATCACGCGGACGATCAACGACCTCGCCCGTCGCGGCGGCCTTCGCGTGCGCCCGAGCGACGCCATCGCGCTAGCCCACGCGCTCCTTTCTTATCCGACCTGGCGGACCGCGCTCACCGGTCCTGGACGCCGGCGCGCGCCGCGGCTCATCTCCTCGGCGCTTCGGAGCGCCCTGCTCTAGCAGCCCCGCGCGTATGCTTTTTGTGTGGCCACGGCGTCCGGTGCGATGGTCGGGACCCTGACTTCAGGTTCGCGCGGTCGTTGGCTGGCCTGGTCGAGCGTCGTCCTTTACGCCGCTCTTGCCGGCATCAGCATTGCGCTCGAGGCCCGCTTCGTGGGCCGAGTTGGCTTGCCGGATCTGTGGGTCGCCCTCGTCGTACTGAGCTACGCGGTCATCGGGGCGCTCATCGTGAACACCCATCGTTCGCATGTGATCGGGTGGATGTTCTGCGGCGCGGCGTTGAGCTTCGGGTTCTCGTCGTTCGCGGGTCAATACGCGATCCAGGCGCTCGTGGTGGCACCGGGGACGCTCCCCTTCGGACAGGCCATGGCCTGGTTCGGGTTCTGGACGGACATGCCCGGAATCGCCGTGATCGCGCTGTTCCTTCCGCTGCTCTTCCCCGACGGACGCCTGCCGTCGTCTGGCTGGAGGCCGGTCGCGTATTTCGCGGCGACGAGCTTCGTCGTCGCCGTCGTTGTCACGATGCTCGCGCCGACCACGTACGCGGACGCGGGATACCCGTCCATCCGGAACCCTCTTGGCCTCGACCAGTACGCGGCGGCATTCGACGCGCTCGGCCTATTGCTCCAGCCGCTCCTGCTCGTGCTCGTGGTCGTGAGCGCCTTCGCGCTCTTCTACCGCGTGCGACGCGGCGGCGCGGTCGAACGCCAGCAGATCAAATGGTTCGCCTTCGCAGGGGCGATCGTGCTCGCCTCGTTCGTGATCCAGGCCGTCGCGCGGCTGGCCCCAGACCTCCGCAGTGCGGCTGATCTGCTCGCGATCGTCGGCCTCTCCGCGATCCCCGTAGCGGTGGGGATCGCGATCCTGCGATATCGGCTCTATGAGATCGACCTCATCATCAATCGGACCATCGTCTACGTGCTGCTCACCGCGATCCTTGCCGGCGTCTACGCCGCGGCGGTCGCCTTCTTCCAGCGGCTCTTCGTGGCGATGATCGGTGAGAACTCTGATCTCGCGATCGTGATGACGCTCTTCGTCCTTGCTACGGTCTTCACGCCGATCAAGAACGCATTGCAGGGAGCGGTGGACCGGCGGATCAAGCCGACGTCGCAGCCCGCGGCTGCGCACTCGGCGAGCATCGACGACCTGTTGATGCTCTCCGAGCTGCACGACCGCGGCGTCCTGACGGACGACGAGTTCGCGGCGAAGAAGAAGCAGGTGCTCGGGATCTAGAGAGCGCTCAGGCCTTCTCGATCTCGAGCTGGCCCTTCACCCCGTTGAGCTCGCCTTCCCACTTGTGGCCGCGCGCATGGAGTCCTTCGCTGAAGCTCGTCGCCAGCGCCTCCTGCTTTATGAAGTCGCCGTAGCGCTCGAACACGCGGCCGATGGGACCCGCGTAGCGGAGCGCGATGCGATCGGAGATGTCGAGGCCCGCCTCCTTCCGCATGTTGTTCAGGTGGTGCGCGAGCTCTCGCGCGAGCCCTTCGAGCTCGAGCTC
>JALYKU010000170.1 GCA_030774595.1 Chloroflexota bacterium
CCGCGCTACGCACCCCGCGAGGTGGCGGTCAATGTCAGCGCGCGGCGCGCGCGGCGATCTGGGTCCCCGCGGCCGCGACCGTCGCCTTGCGGCGGCGCGTCGGCGCGCGCTGCGCTTCGGGCTCGACCATCTGGCCCACGGCGGTCGCGCGGACCTCGAGGTCGACGTGGGCGCCGGGCTCGATGCGGACGGCCCAGGTGCAGCCGATCTCGGTCTGCTCGTAGATGCGCTCGAATCCCTGCTCCGAGCTCGCGATCGCGTAGACCGGGCGGCTCACCACCTCCGCTGGTGGATCGACGGCGAACGTGATGTCGAAGTGGCGGAGCTCCGAGTGCACGACGATCTCGGTCACGCCCTTGTGATCGAGCGGCTTTCCGGGTGTCGTCTTGCGCGTGCCGAGCGCGATGGAGTCAGCGGCGTACTGCTCGGAGAGGAGCGCGACGTTCGACGTGCTCGTGAAGACGACCGCGAGAGGATCGTCGCCTTCATTGCGGAGCCTGTACCGCACCCCGGCCGCGAGCCCTTCGTCCGCGATGCGGATGTCCTTGCGGATGGCGAGCCCCGGGATCGCGGCGAGCGCGCCGACGGGCGGCTCGAGGATGAGGCTCACCGTGCGCGCCTCGCGCTGCGGCGTCAGCTGGTACGTCAGCGAATGGAGCGAGATCGGCTCGTTCTTGCCGACACGGACGCTGTCCTGGAAGAAGGCGCGGCGCGCGGTGTCGTACTCGAGCAGCTTCGAGAGCCCACGCTCCTTGGCGCGGACGGTCTCGTGGATGGACTTGCCGTCCTTGTCGACGTTCTTGCCGACCTTCACCCTCCCGGTCTTCTCCGCCCGCTTCAGCACCTCGTGCTCGGCCTCAGGCCGGCGGGCCAGCGTGTCGATGAGGTTGGTGGCCGACGCGTAGAGATCCCACTCGATGACCGCGCCGCCCTGGCTGTGCACGAAGACCGCGCCGGCGTTGCCCCGGAAGAGATACTCGTCGTGTCCGTCGATGTCGTAGTCGCGCTGCTCGCCGGCGGCCATGCGGCGCTCCGCGAGGATCCGCTCGGCCTTGAGGAGCGAACCGTACGCGTCCGCGCGCAGGTGGGGCAGATACAGCCCGCCGAAGATCCCGTGCCAGTAGACGTCGTTCCCCTGCGCGCGCCACAGGTGCCGCTGCGCCGTGCGCACCTCCGCCGAGCTGTCGAGGATGCTGCGGCGGGCGAGCTCGTCGGACACCATGAGCATGCGCTTGTGAAGCGCGTTCGCCTCCGGATACTTCGCGAAGAAGTTGCGCCACGGGGGCGACACGACCAGCCCGGATAGCTCGTCCTTCAGCGCGTTGCGCGCCTGCGAGAAGCGCCGTGCCGCACCGATGTCGAGCGCCCACTCGGCCATCTCGGGATACGAGCCGCCCGGGAGGTACACGCGACGCGCGGGCCTCTGGAAGATCCACCCATCCTCGAGCGTCGTCGTCTCGACGAAGTCCGACTGCACCAGAGCGGTGAAGAACTGCTCGAGCCAGCCGTCCTTGTGCACACGCTGGTAGGTCCCCGGCCACGCACCGAATTTCTCGCCATCGTCCGCGTACACGACGAGGCGGGCGCCCGCCGCATGCCGCTCGCGCAGCTCCTTCATGACCGCTCCGACATCCCGGAACGGGATCAGGTAGCGCAGCCGCATGCTCCCGGGGAAGACGACGAGGGGAAAGCCCTGGTCCTCGGTGATGAAGGACTCGCCGAGCTCGTCGCGGCGAAGCCCGGCCTGCACGAAATGCTCGTCGTCGAGCGTCGTGTAGGCGACGCCGGCCTCGGCGAGCAGCGACGGGAGGTGCGGCTCCCACACGCGCTCGGTCAGCCAGGCGCCGAGGGGCCGGCGGCCGAACAGCGAGACGATCCGGTCCGTGAGCGCTCGGATCTGGCCGACCGCGTCGCGCCGGGGGACCCCCACGAGGATCGGCTCGTGGTAGCCGCCGGTCAGGATCTCGATCTGGCCACGCCGCACGAGATCGTTCACGTCCCCAGTCACATCTGGACGGTTGGCGTCCAGCCAGTCCAGGAGCGGGCCGGAGAAATGAAGGGTCGCCCGGACTTCGGGATGGCGGTACAGCGCCTGTACGAGCGGCAGGTAGGCGCGCTCGGTCGCTTCTTGGAAGACAGACGGGAAGTTCCCGGCCGGCTGGTGCTGGTGGAACACCAGCGCCAATCGCAGGCGGTCGGCCATCGGGCCGCATCTTACTGCACCGGCCGCTGGAGGCCCTTTGGTGGACGCAATGCGTACGCGGCTGTCGTCAATCTCGACATGCGGCCCGAATTGGTTCATCGTCGGCGCTCAAGTGGCCTGACGTCTGCTGCTCTACGTGGCCCCCGTCCTGAGCCTGGCGACCACGGCCGCCGGCGCCTGCGCGCCGGGGACGCGCCCCTCCCCGCCGGCGGCAGGTGCGGCGCCCGTGAGCGCTCTGGCGTTTGAACCTTCGGCCGGCTCCCTGAGATAATCGCTCCTCCATGGCCGAAGCCCAGAAGCTCCCCGTGCGTCCCCGCCACATCCGCGGCAAGCAGGTCGGTCGCCTCCGGCGGTCCGGCGTGCTTCCGGCGGTGGTCTTCGGCGGGCACGCGGAGTCTGTGCCGGTCGAGACGGACATGCGGTCGTTCGAGCTCGGGTATCGCCGCTGGGGCAACACCACGCTCCTCGCCCTCGAGGGCCTGGGTGGCGGCGAAGTGTCGGCGCTGATCCACAGCGTCTCGCGGGATCCCCGGAGCGGCCGCCTGCTCCACGTCGACTTCCAGCGCGTGAGCCTTACGGAGAAGACCCACGCCGACGTCCCGCTGCATTTCATGGGCGACTCTCCCGCGGTCCGCACGCTCGGCGCGGTGCTCGTCCACGCGATGGACCGGGTTCGGGTCGAGGCATTCCCGCAGGACATCCCCCACCAGATCGACGTCGACCAAAGCCGGCTCAAGCAGGTCGACGACGCGATCCACGTCCGCGACCTTATCGTCGACGCGTCCGCGCTGCGGATCCTCGACGAGGCCGCCGAGCTCGTCGTCAAGGTGGTGCCGGCGCGGGTGGAGGAGGTCGCCGAGCCGGCTGCAGCGGAGGCCGCGGCGGAGACACCGGAGGGCGAGGCCGTGGCCGAGGGCGCGGAGTCGGAGAGACCCGAGAAGGCCTAGTCCGGGCGGTAACCCAGCCGACCAGCGTCAGCCGGCCAGGGGTCGCGACCGCGGCTAGCCGGCGCGACCGCCCATGGCGGCGAGCGGCGCGTCCAGGGCGAACGCGCCAGGGTCCGCATCCGGGAACGGGTTGTCCACCCGCTCGAGCGTGCGCAGCTCGGCTTCGTCGTCGCCGCTTCCGGTTCCGGCGAGGGCGGCCGCGCGGTCGAACCGCTGCAGGTGGCTTCGGAAGCGCTCGATCGCGTAGTCGACCGCCTGGCCCGTCGTCGCGAGGAACGGCCAGTCGCTGGACTGCGCGAGGAGCAGCTCGCGCACCGCCTGTCGCGCGGCCCGCGCGCGTAGCGGGTCCGAAGGTGGCGACGAGCGCAACGCGGAGAGCCGCGCCGCCCTCGTGGCTAGCTCGTCCCACATCCACCGGGTCTCGGCGTTGAGCCAGGTCGAATGATCGTTCTCCTTTCCCCACGATCCCTCGCGCAGCGCGATCCGCTCGCGGGGCGGCCGCCTCTCGAGGTACGCGGCGACGCTCGTCGACGCGATCCCGCGATCGGCGGCTCCGCGGAGCACGCGCCCGAGCCAGTCGATGCCCTCGAACCACCAGTGCCCGAAGAGCTCGCTGTCGAACGTCGCCGCGAGCAGCCCCTCGCGGCCGGTGCCCGCCCGGTACGCAACCAGCTCCGCGGCCACGAGGTCGACGAAGTGCGCCGCGTGCTCCCGCACGCGGCTCGCCGCCGCGCTCACCGAATACTCGGCCTTGTCCCCGAGTCCGACGGCGGTGTCCGTCACGCGCCAGTAGCGGATGCCGGTCTGGTCGTCCTTGCGATGGAACTCGCGATAGAATGGGTCCCCGGGGTAACCGATCGCGGCAGACCACACTTGGCCCGACACTGCCTGGTGGCGGGCGACCGCGGCCACGCGTGAGTCACCCACGTAGTACGGCTCGAGCAGCTCGGACCCCGTCGTCGCGAGCGGCAGCACCAGACCCGCCCCGGACCGGTCCCACTCGGGCCGCTGCGGCGGCATCTCGGAAGCGGTGTCCACCACGAGCTTCGAGTCGGTGAAGAAGTGCGTGAGCCCGTGCGCCTCCAGACGGCGCTCGAGGCCCGGCGCGTACGCGCACTCGGGAAGCCAGATGCCGGTCGCGTCGATGCCGAGCAGCCGGCGCGTCGACGAGCGGCCGATGCGCAGCTGCGCCTCCACCGAAGCGGCGTCGAGCAGCGGGAGGTACCCGTGCGTCGCGGCGGACGTGAGGATCTCGACGTGACCGGTGCGATGGAGGTCGGCGAATGCCCCGGCGAGATCGCGCGAGAACCGCTCGACGTAGCTGTCGCGCGCGGACCGGTAGGAATCCACGTAGAACGACGCGAGCGCCGCGCGGGTCGCCGAGCCCTCGTCGGTGAATCGCCGCGTGTCGGCCTCCGCGCGGCGGATCTGGTCGTCGACGTATTCGAGGAAGCGGCGGTCGATGTCCGGATCGACGAGCTGCTCGATGAGGATCGGCGTGATGCCGAGGGTGATCTGGAAGGGCACTCCATCCCGCCGAAGGTCGAACAGAAGGACCAGCAGCGGTACATACGTGCCGAGGATCGCCTCGTGCAGCCACTCCTCGCCGTGCGGCCAGCGGCCGGCGCCACGGCAGTACGGCAGGTGGGAATGGAGCGCGAAGGAGAACGCCACCGCCCTACACCTTATTCCACCGGGTGCACGCCGCCGCGCGCTTCAGCTGGGCGTGCGTTCCTCCCTGAGGCGGCCGCCGTGCCGCGCGGTTCGGGATCCACCGCCGACACCTCCAAAAGAAGCCCGAGCCGCCAGGCGACGGCGTGCACGCGCCGGGACAGCGCGCGCGGGATCGGCCGTTCGGCGCGGAGCGCGCATGTCCCGCGCATACCATCGGGAGACCATGTCCCCCGCCTGCCCTCGGTGCGGCGTGCCGACCTCCGCGGAGGTCAAGTTCTGCCTGAACTGCGGCCTGCCGCTCGAGCGCCAGGCGGCCGACACCAGGACGCGGCAGGAGCGGATCGCGTCCACCGCCCCGGCGCCGCTCGCCGAGAAGATGCGCGCCGCGCGTGCGACGAGCGAGCGCAAGCCGGTGACCGCGGTGTTCGCGGACGTCGTGAACTCGACCACCCTCGCCGAATCGATGGATCCCGAGGACTGGACCGAGATCATCAACGAGGCGTTCGAGCGGATGTCGCGCGGCATCTACCGCTACGAGGGCACCATTGCGCGCCTCATGGGCGACGCGATCCTGGCCTTTTTCGGCGCGCCCGTTGCGCACGAAGACGACCCCGAGCGGGCCGTCCGCGCGGGCCTCGACATGGTGGCTCGGGTCGCCGACTTCGGCCGCGAGCTGAAGCGCACGCATGGCATCGACTTCCAGATCCGCGTCGGCATGAACACGGGACCGGTGGTCGTCGGCAATGTCGGAACGGACCTCGCGTACGAGTACACGGCCACGGGCGACGCGGTGAACGTCGCGGCGCGGATGCAATCGGCCGCGCGTCCGGGGACGGTGCTCATCACGGCCGCGACGTATCGCTTCGTCGGAGCAGCGAGTTCGCTGAAATGAGTCCGCCTGACCACCACGTGGGCGTCATCGCGCCGGAGCGCGCGCTCGGCCCGACGGCGTGAGCGGAGAGCTCGTCGCGTTCGGGTTTGCGTCGAGCTTTGCCGCGTACATCGTCCTCGCGCTTTCGATACGGCATAGAGCCGTCGAACGTGGTCGGCGTTCGGTGCGGCGCGGCCACCGGCTTTCCCAGGCGCTCCCCTACTTCGTGTGGGTGCCGTACGTCGTGATCGCGCTCCACCCTGGACCCGAGCTCCCGTTGCCGGCCGTGGTCCGCTGGTCGGGCCTCGGGCTGGTGGTCGGCGGCGTCGGCATCGCGATGTGGGCCGCACTCACTCTCGGCGCCCACTTCGACCACGAGGTCGAGGTCCACGAGGGTCACGAGGTCGTGCGCCGCGGCCCGTACGCGGTCGTGCGGCATCCGGTGTACAGCGGCCTCGCCCTGCATCATCTCGGCGCGTTCGTCGCGACGGGCAACCTGCTGTTCCTCACTGGCACCCTGCTCGTGTCGTTCCCGGCGTTCTACGTGCGCGCGAAAGAGGAGGAGCGGCTGCTCCGAGCCCAGCTGGGCCACTCGTACGACGACTACTCGCGCGACGTCGCGATGCTCGTGCCGGGGATACGTTAGGAGTTCGGCCGGCGCCGAGGATGGCAAACCAGCATCTCCGTCGCCTATCTCGAGCGATCGGACGGTCGGCGCTCTAGCGAGCTGGCAAGGCAAATGCATGAAGAGCCGCAAGTCAGGGGGCCGGTCGTCCTTCACACCGGGTCTCCCAAATCTTTCGCGGCGTCAAGGAGTGCTCGATGGCGAGGTCGGCGTTCGGCCGCGAGCCTTGGCTCGCGCATCGCGGGACGGGCCGCCGCGATGCGGCGAGCATGCAGAGCACTCTCGTGCTTCTGGTCATCGCGGTGACGCTTTGCGGGACGGTTGACGATCGGACATCCACCTTGGCGGCGGCCGCAATGGCGACGGCTTCGTCAGAGCGGGGTGCGACCGCGTCGACGCAGTGGGGCGCGGCCGTCTCCGGGGAGCCGGGCCAGACCGCTCGGTCCGAGCCGAGTATGGCCGCGAGCCCGGTGCAGACGGTCGGAACGGCAGCGCCGATCCCGGACCCCACGCCCGAAGCGTCGGCTGCCGCCGCGCCTCTGGCGCCATTCGCCTGCGCCGCCGCGTTCTGCTACCCGCGCCTGGGGATCACGGGCGCGGTGGTCCCGTACTCGGACTGCACCGGGCACAGCGACATCGGGAGCGAGATTGTCGAGCTCACCTGTACCACGCCGACCTACCTGATCGGCCACGCCTACACGCAGTTCGGCCGCATCGTGAACTGGCAGGCGGGAGACGAGGTGTGGGTCTACGGCGATCGCTACGCCGTCTATGGAGCCGTGATGACGCGCTGCGGCGCGTGGCCCCCACCCCTGGGCGGGCGGCTACGGATGCAGACCAGTCTGACGAGCGGCTGCGGGCCGGTCCTGGTGGTGCTCGCGCACTGAGGCACGGCGACGGGAGGCGGCAGCCGCAGGCGCTCCATCACGCGAGCGCGGTCAGGAGTGCCTGCGAGGGCCGTTTACGGGTTCTTGACGGTGAACCAGATCGTGCCGACGTTCTCGCCGAGGACGTCGCCTGCCTTGGTGTCCTTGCTGTAGAAGTAGAGCGGCTGATCGTCGATCGTCACCTGCTTCGCGCCGTCCTTGCGCGCGGCGGTCGAGAGCTTGCCCTTGACGTCGCTGGGGGCAACCGGGTCGCTCGTCACGACGAAGGGCGGCCAGGTCGTCGCGCACGCGTCGTAGCAGTTGCTGGTACCGGCGGTGTCGCGCTTGAAGACGTACAGCGTCATCCCATTGCTGGCCGCGGCGAGCACCTTGCCCAGCGTGGTGTCGCCGGCCTTCACCGTCGGCGCCTTGGTCGGTGTGGGGGTCGGGGTGGGCGTGGGCGACGGAGCCGCGACGCCGCTCCCCGCGGAGCCGCATGCGCCGAGGACGATGACCGCGGCGAGGCCGGACGCGAGCAGACGGAACATGCTTCCCTCCGATGCGATGGTCCTATCCACCATTCGGATGAGGGCGCCGATCGGATGCATGCCCGGGCGGATCGTGCCCAGATGCCGGCGCGGCCGCGATCCTCGATCCCCGTCCGGCCAGCCAGCTAGGCGCCCAGTCGGCGCTTACGACGCCTGCTTCAGGTACTGGATCGCGCCTTCGATGGGCAGGAGCCGGAGTTTCGTCGACCTGGATGCGTTTCGATCTCGCTGTCGCGGCATGGCCGGGCCCGTTAACCGAGCAAGGAAGGTGCTTGCAGCCCACCATGGACGCGAACAGGAGGGATGGACCTTCCACCCTCACCTTCGAGTTCGGCAACATGCGCGGATCCCTGTGGGAGGGCAAGGTCGCCAAGACCACGGGGCGCTTCGCCGAAGCCCTCGGCTTCACCGGAGACAACAGCGAGAGCAACGTCGGCAACACGCTCCGCGGCAACGCCTTCCACCACGCCGACAGCGGCTTCCCGCTCGCGCTCGGCCACACCAACAACTTCTACGACAACTGCTTCGACGATGTGTCGCGGTGGATGTACGTCAAGGCTCAGTACGACGCGAGCGCCGACCTCGCGACGAACGACCACAGCCGCCCCTAGGACGCCGAGCCGGCCTCCTGCGCGACGGTCCCCGCGGACCCATCCACGACGATGCGCTGTCCGGTCGCGATTCGCTCGGTCGCGTCGGGGACGCCGACGACCGCGGGGATCCCGTACTCGCGCGCCACGACGGCGCCGTGCGACATCATGCCGCCCATCTCCATGACCAGCGCGCTCGCGGTGAGGAACAACGGCGTCCATCCGGGGTCGGTCGCCGGCGCGACGAGGACATCGCCCGGCTCGAGCACCGCGGCGGAGGGGGAACGCAGCACGCGGGCAACGCCGCGCGCGATGCCCGGTGAGGCCGGAGTTCCCCGAAGGGCCCCTTCCGCCGCGGGTGGCGCGAACGCCGCCTCGGCGTCCGTCCCATCGGACAGCAGCACGCGGGGCACGTGCCGGCGCGCGAGCTCGCGCCGGTACTCGGCTCGGCGCCGGCGGACGATGTCGTGCATCTTCTCGCCGGACACGGCGCGGCGCAGCTCGGGGAGCGTGAGGAACCACATGTCGTCGGCCGCGGCGATGCTCCCCGCCGCGGCGAGATCGGGCCCGATCGGAGCGATGATCCGGCGCGCGATCGCGAACAACCGCATGACGTTGAACTTCGGGGCCTCACGGGCGCCGGCGAGCGCCCGCACCCGCCGGAAGAGCATGCCCGCGAGCATGCGCCGCGGACCGTGCACCCGGCAAAGGAGCGCTTCGATCATGGCCTCGGCCTCGCGCGCGCCGCGGGAGAACTGGACGTCGGGGGCCAGCGCCGCGTCCTCGAGTCGGTGGTAGTTCGCGATGGCGCCGAGCAGATGCGCGGGATCCTCGGACCACCGCGGAACGCCGATGTCGACCTCCGCGATCGTGCGATGGCCGTAGCGCTCGAGGAACCGGCCAAGCTCGCGCTGCAGCAGCGGCGGCAGCGCGCCGGCGCGATAGTCCGCCGACAGGGTCGCGGGCGATCGCTCGGCGAGGGCGGCTCGGGATGCCGCGTCGTCCTTCGCGTCGCGCGCGATCCTCCACAGCTCGAGGTCCATCTCGGTGGTCGGGTTGTGCGGAAGTCCCCGGAGCACGGTCTGCATCTCGTCCGGGCGGGCGACGCCCTTCAGCAGGCGTCCCGCGGCCTGGTACGACAGGAACCCAGCGGCCGCGATCGCGACGAGCTTCGGAAAGAGCCGTGGAGGAACGGTCACGAATAGGCGCTCGAACGTATCGAGGCGCTCGGACGCCGTCGAGACCCGGCCGTGGTCCGCGCCGATCAGGGAATCGACCGCACGGAGCATGCGCTCGCGAGTCTCATCGGGGCGCAGCAGCGCCCGGAGCAGGATGAGGAGCACACCCGTCCGCGCTGCCGCTCGCAGCACCCCGACGATCGGCCGCCGTCGCGAGCCGCGCGGCCGCAGCCGCGGGTCCTCGAGGAGCCGGGCCACGAGGCCCTTGCTGCGCGCCTCCATGCCGGACAGCAAGCGCGCTGGGATGCCGCGCCCGACGCGGCTTCGCAGGATCGGTGTGAGGTCGATCCAGAGACGCATGCCGGCTTCGGCGAGGATCGGCGGCCCCGCTGTCACGTCGCTTACGGGCGCGCCCAGCGCTGCCGACATGCCGGATCCGATCAGCCGGAACGTCTGCGCTCCCATCGGGGTGAACGGCTGGAACATCCCTTGCGCGACGTTCGCGGAGAGGTACACGCGCAGCTCGCTCTCGGGATCGGGCATTCCGGGGGGCAGCGGATGGAGCGTGGTGATCGCGCGGGACTGGACCAGGAGGAGCGTGCCGTCGCGGTCGATGGCCCACTCGATGTCCTGCGGCCGGCCGAAGTGCGCCTCCACACGCGCTCCGAGCGCGGCGATCTCGCGCAGGCGCTCGTCATCGAGAACGTCGCCGCGCCGCTCGAGCACCGCGCCGCTTCGCGCGTCGACCAGGAAATGGTCCGGGTTCACCGCACCAGAAACGAGGCGCTCTCCGAGGCCGCGGACGGCGTCGATCGCGGCGTGACCGCGGCGCCCGGTGATCGGGTCCGCGGTGAAGAGCACGCCCGCGATCGCCGCATCGACCATGCGCTGTACGACGACCGCGAGTCCGAGAGCGCTCTCGTCGACCGCGTGCGTCGCGCGATAGGCCACGGCACGCTCGTTCCAGAGCGAAGCCCAGCAGCGCCGCACCGCATCCAGGACCGCGTCCGTACCTTCGACGTCGAGGATCGTGTCCTGCTGGCCGGCGAAGCTCGCGTCCGGCAGGTCCTCGGCCGTCGCGGACGAGCGCACGGCGACGCGCCCGAGCCCGAGAGTGCGGTACGCGGTACGGACCGCGGCCGCGACGCCGGCCGGGACCGGCGCGGTCACCAGCCGGACGCGCGCTACCGCCGGGTCGGCCGCATCGGCGGGTCTCGCCGCCGCGGCATACGCATTGGTCGCGATGACGAATCCATCGGGCACCGGGAAGCCGGCGCGGATCAGCTCACCGAGGTTCGCGCCCTTTCCGCCGGCGATCGCGACGTCCTCGGCACCCACGTCGGAGAGCGCACGAACGAGAGGCGTCATCGTCGCGATCTCGATCCTGGTAGATGCGCGTCGAGCGGCGCCTGCGCCTTCGAAGGACGGTTCACGCCGTTACGCCGCGAAAAGCGGGGCCATCCCTCGCCGTTGCAGCAGGTCGTCCATCTCGGTATCCGACGGCCGCGTGCCGCCGCGGCTCGCGGAGTCCAGGACCTTCGCGAGCAGGCCGATGTCGCTCGCGGTGTTCAGGAAGATGCCGTCGCGTCCCAGGACCCAACGGACGGCGAGATCGATGTCGGACTGCTCCGTGAGCGGCTCGTACCACGTGTTGGCTTCCGGCGGACGCGAGTGCCACGGACCGAGGGTGATGCTCTTGATCGTCTGCACCGCGACGTCGCGCTCCGCGCACGTTCGGAGCAGCGCCTCGGCGTCCGCCGCATATGCCTCATCGCGCATCTGGGTGTGGTTGTACGGGAACAGCACCGCGTCGAAGTCGAAGCGATCGAGACTGCGGCGGTGCTGCGCGGCGACGGTAATGCCGTGTCCGGTGACGCCGATGAACCGCGTGAGGCCAGCATCGCGCGCCTCCACCGCCGCGCGAAGCGCCCCGTCCGGGCCCATCGCTGTCTCCCACTCGGTCGGGTCCACCAGGTTATGCAGCTGGATCAGGTCGACATGGTCCACACGCAAGCGCTGGAGCGACCGCCGGATCTCATCACGCGCTCCGCGGTACGTGCGCTCACCGGTCTTCGTCGCGAGGAAGAAGCGGTCGCGACCGCTCCCTGCGACCCACGGCGCGACGCACAGCTCCGAGTCCCCGTAGCTCGCGGCGGTGTCGATGTGGTCGACGTCGTGGCGAAGCAGGACCTCCAGCGCGCGATCGGCGTCCGCCTCGGAGGCCCGCGCCAGCGCGGCCGCGCCGAAGATCGTGCGCCTGCTGTCATGGCCGGTCCGCCCGAATGGAGCGCGGGGGATCACGCCCTCACAGTACGCGCTCGACCTGGGCGCGCGGCGCGCGACGATATGTCCGCTATCGGCTTTGGCGCAACGCCCGCGTTGAAAGGCCAGGTGCTTGTCGGCGCGTGGCGGTGTGAGGCTCACGCGCCGAACGCACGGCCGTGGAGGCGCCGGCAGAGTGCAGTTTCTCTAGGGGGCGGTGACCCGCAGCTCGTTGATGTACACGGACTGGGCGGAGACACCGCCGGGCGTGGTGAAGCAGATACGATCGATGCCGCCGTCAAGCTGCCTCGTCCAGCGTCCGTCCCGCTCGCTGACCAAGGTCGGAGGGTCGGAGCGCCACACCGCCAGGCCGTATGTGCGGCTTGTGATGTCGAGATCGAAGGAAACTTGGTACCACCCGTTCGGAGCGATCGCCCCGGCTCCACCTCGCGCCCTTATGTCGCCCGGGCCGAGGATCTCGCCGCCGGGGCCGATCCGCAGGCCCGCCACCTCGTCGGCACCGGAACGTATGGACGCGATCGTCGTGTCACTCCTGCCGAAGCCGTCCAGGAAGATGCGGGCCTCTGCAAGCAAACGACCGCTGCGGACCGGCGGGATCGTGCGGCACGCTGAGACGGACTGATCGGCCGCACCCCCTTGCACGCGCACGCTCCGGTCGGTGCTCGTGGGCCAGGGCGCGACCCGCACGCCGCCCGGGCCGGATGTCTCCCAGCCGGGATCGCTGCCAACAGGCAGAGACCCGAAGCTGTCGCTGAGCGCCAGCGCGGACCCGACCTGTGACTCGCCGTCCGGGACGCGCGGCGATGCGATGTACGACGCGACCGCCGATCCGACGAGGCTGCCGGAGACGATGGCTGCGATGCAGGCCAGGGCGACCCTCAGCACGGTACGGCCGGTCGCGGCGAGCATCAGTCCCCGGCGAACACGCGGCGCCGGCCTTGGTCCCCCGTGGACGTCGACCCGCTCATAGATCCGCGGGAGGGCGGGGCCCGGGAGGGCGGGGCCCGGCAGCGGCATGGCCGCCGTGTCGTTCGGCGGATCGTGTACCTCCAAGGCGCTCTCCACCGGACCCGAGGCGATCGACGCGATCTGACCCGCGGCCTCGGCCACCGTAGGGAGGTGCTCCGTGTCTGGGGCCGCCAGCTGGCCCGGGTGGATGTCGGCAGCCGCGTGGTCACAGGCGCTCCATCGACCGAAGTGCTCGACCCAAGCCTCCTCGGCGTATTCGGGGTGTTCCTTGAAGTGGCGACCTCCGGGTCGCCGGGTCTTCTTGTTCACGATCAGCGAGTCGAGGCGGACGTTGATGTTGCCGAACGCGCGGGTCGCCGTTCCCCGCGCGACCTGCAGCACCATCGGCACGTGGAGCAGGCTCCGCCACGGTCCGACCGTCGGCCCGAGCATCGCGACGTACGCGAACCCGTAGGAGATGATTTCCTTTTGCGTCAGCAGGTGGTCGAACAGCGCTTCGGCGTCGAGCGCGACATGGACCAACTCGATGGGCGGCGCCGTGGCCGATGATCCCTGCGCGGCCGCGCGCTGTGCGACGGACGGCGGAACGAATCGGTCACCGATGCCGGCCTCCTCGAAGATCGGCCGTAGGAACGCGTCCAGACCCCGATCATCGAGCGCTGCCATCGCACTTGTTTCGGTGAGCTGCCTGGCGAACGGCGCGAGTTCCTCGGCCCGCGACCGAGCCGCCGGTTCCAGGGCGGTGCACAGCTCGGTCAGAGCGCGCCGGCAGTCGTCGAGAAGCATGGTCACGTCGGTCTGGCGCGCGAGCGACCGGGCCTTGAAGGCTTCCCGGAGGCTGGCCTCAGCGCGCAGGCACTCCAGGTCATGCGAGGCTGCCGCGATTAGCACGTCGACCAAGAGACCTTCCCCACCGGAGTGCAGATTGCTTTGCGCGCGAAACATCGCCACAGGCCCCCTCAGCGCGCGAACCGTCGACTTGCTTTGTCGCAGAGTAAACGCCTAAAGCGTCAGATCCGGAGTGGCGAGTTCCCGACTTGATCAGTGAGTCATCCGCCGACGCGCCGGCGCCCGATGGTTCAGTTGGTCCTCCGCGGCGCCTCGAGCAGCGATGCAACGCACAAGCGAGCCATAGCCAACGCGTTAGTTAACTTGTCGAGGGAGACCTATTACTTTCGCGCGGCCGGCGTCCGCCGACCGCCAGTGCCAAGAGCCTGGCGCCGCCTCACCGCCGGGCAGCGCCCGCAGACAGCCGCCACGCTGGGACTGCTGGTCGGCCACCACGCGTGGATCCCAAGCCTGCACAGCAGTCGGGCGATCATGCTGGTCCACATGCGATTCCCATGCCAACAGACAGGCAGGCGCAGACGTCGGGACCGAGACGGGCATCGCCGCCATCCTGGAGCTGGCGCTGAACGGAAGCGTGCGGCTTGCGGTGCGGGCGCTGTGAGGCTGATGTGACGAGCGAACGTCCCGGCGTGGACGCCGGGGGAGCGGAGAAGTTCCTGTTCGCGCGGTTCGGCCAAGAAGTCACCGGGATCGTGCCCATCAGGCATGGCGAGTGGTCGAGGGCGTACGAGTTCTCTCGCGGCGGCATCGGATACATCGTGCGGTTCAGCGCGCTGCGGGAGGACTTCGAGAAGGATCGTCTCGCGGCTCGGTACAACTCCCCGGACCTTCCCGTCCCCGCGATCGTGGAGCTCGGCGCCGCCTTCGACGGCTTCTACGCCATCTCGGAGCGAGCGCCTGGCGACCACCTCGATTCACTCGACGAAGGCGCGGTGCGGAGGCTACTTCCGAGGCTCTTCGCCGCGCTCGACGATGCGAGGTGCGCGGATCTCTCCTCGACGCAGGGCTTCGGCGTCTGGGATGGCGACGGACGAGCCCCGCACGCGAGTTGGCGGGATGCGCTGCTCGATGTCGCCATCGATCGCCCGTTGAAGAGGACCTTCGGCTGGCGTGCGCGTCTCGCTGCGTCGCCGACGGGCGCTGGTCCGTTCGAGGAGGCTTTCGAGCGGATGGCCGCACTCGCGGGTCACTGCCCGGAGGCGCGGCACCTCGTCCACAGCGATCTGCTGCACTACAACGTCCTCGTCACGCATGACCGCATCACCGCGGTGATCGACTGGGGCAGCTCGATCTACGGCGATTTCCTGTATGACCTCGCCTGGCTCTCGTTCTGGTCGCCGTGGTATCCGGCCTGGTCACGCATCGACTTCGCGCGCGAAGGTGCGGTGCACTACGAGTCGATCGGACTCCGGGTGCCGTCGTTCGCCGAGCGGCTCCGCTGCTACGAGCTCCACATCGGGCTCGACGGGCAGGCGTACAACGCCTTCCGAGGCGATTGGGCCGACCTCGACGCGACGGCGCGCCGGACGCTCGATCTCGCGCGGCGGAGCAGCTGAGCTCTGGGGATTGGCTCCAGCCGTGGCTCGTGACCTCGGGCGCGAGCCGCTCGACGAAGTTGGCTGAGGATCCCTGCCTGCGGCGGTGGCGCCGGTCGCGCCCAGCACGTCAGGTGGCTGGAAATACGGCGAAACCCTCGCGCTCCGCCGACGCGCGCAACCGCTCGTCGAATGACACGAACTCCTCGCTGTCCGGTCGCCCGCCGCACCACTGAAGCGCCGACGCCAATTGGAATGCGTCGGCGGCGCGGAGAGGATGGCGACGCAGCAGACGCTCCGCCGACGTGCGGACCGCCTGCGACGGCTGCACCTCGGCCCAAGCCCTCGAAAGCGCCGCGAGCACCGCGCGTGCCTGTCGCTCGCCACGGACGTCCAACGCTCGATCGCGGACTTGCCGGGCCAGCGCGGAGACGCACTCCGTGTGCGTCGCCCACCAAACCGCCATCGCCTCATCAGCCCGCAGCAGCGCGCGGATCGCCGGCGCGTTCGGGGCATCGATGCACAACGGAACGACCGCGGAGGAATCCCAGAATCTCATCGTCCGTCCGTCCGCTCCTGAAGGAGCGCACGCATCACTCGGCCTTTCGGATCCTTCGGCCTGGGCAGGCGCCAGAATGCCCTCGGAAGCTCCCCCGACCCCATCTTGATGAGTCCCTGCGCTTCCATCTCTCTGAGGTGCGCGGGCCAGCCGCTCGTGACGGCTGGCAGCAGTCTGGCGATGGGATGACCCCGTTCCGTGACGAGGACCTCCTCGCCCGCTTTGACGTGCCTGAGGTACTCGCTGAGCGACGCTTTCAGTTTTGCGACCGCGGCGGTCCTCATGAGCCTTCCCCTTCAGTTCTATGTGACCATGATAGTCAAGATGCCGAAAAGACGTGAGGGCTCACGGCCTTCAAATGGAGGAAGGTCCACAGTTACTCGCGTATGAGATCGCCGTCGTCGCCCGGGGCCTCAGTCGCGGAGCCGTTCGTCTCGGCCGATCGGTACGCGCTCATGTGGTCGGGCGGCAAGGACAGCGCCCTCGCCCTGATGCGCGCGCGCGCCGCCGGCCTGGCCGTCACACGGCTGCTCAATTTCCACGATCGCGCGACAGGCCGGGTCCGCTTCCACGCGACCCCGGCGAAGCTCATCGCGGCGCAGGCCGACGCCATGGGCCTCGCACTGCAGCTGTACGGTACGAGCTGGGAGGAATTCGAGACGGCCTTTCGCTCGACGCTCGAGGCCTTGCGGGTGGAAGGATTCGCCGGGGTGATCTTTGGCGACATCCACCTGGCCGACGTTCGGGACTGGTACAAGCACCGCGTGGAGGCGGCCGGACTCGCGCACGTCGAGCCGCTCTGGGGCGACTCGTCCGCGGATCTCGTCGCGGAGTTCGTAGCCAGCGGCAGCCGGGCTGTGATCACGTGTTGCGAGGATGGCAAGCTCGACGAAGGCTGGCTCGGCCGCATCATCGACGAGCGCTTCGCCGGCGACATCGCCCGGCTGCCGATCGACCCGGCCGGCGAGAACGGCGAGTACCACTCGTTCGTCTTCGCCGGCCCGCTCTTCCGCGCGCCCGTGGCCTGGTCACCCGGCGAACGCCGGCGCGACGGCGCTTTTGTTCAGCTGGTCCTCGAGCCGCCAGAGGTGTAGCGCGCGGCGACCCGCGGCCGCTGCTCGTCGCGTCCCTGGCGCCATCCGCCCGGACTGAAAACCTACGTAAACCTAGGACGCCGGGTTGCCTGGAGCGAGGCGATGGGTATGTTCGGGGAGATGTCGCAACAGGCGGCACTCGGCCTGGCGAGGCTGCATCAGCGCGATGCGCTGCTGGACGCTCGCGAGCGTTTCGCTGCGACCGCCGCGGCGCGCGTCGGACCCGATCTGCTGCTGCTTTCGACCTGTCATCGCGTCGAGTGCTACGTCGCGATCCCGCCGGACGTCGACCGGGCGGCATGGGTCCGCGCGCGGGTCCTCGGCGGAGACGATCCGAGCACGGCCTCCGTGACCGTCGAAACGGGCGAAGCCGCCGTGCTGCACATCTTCCGGGCGGCGATGGGCCTCGACTCCGTCGTGCGCGGCGAGGGCCAGATCCTCGTTCAACTACGGGATGCCTACGACCGCGCCCGCGCGACGGGCGGGCTGGACCCGTTGCTCAGCGAGGCGGTCCAGCACGCGCTGCATCTCGCGCGTGAGGTGCGCTCAGCGACGTCGCTCGGACGCATCCGCCGGTCGGTCGGATCGCTCGCCGTGGATACCGTGATCGCGCTCCTCGCGCGCCCGTCCGCTTCGACGGTCCTCGTGGTCGGCGCGGGCGAGGTCGGCAAGCTCGCCTCCCGCGCGCTCGCCTCGCGGGTCGGCGCGGTGCGGATCGCGAACCGCGACGCCGCGCGGGGGCGCCAGGTCGCCGAGACGATCGGCGCGATCGCCCTCGGGCTCGATGAACTGGGCGGCGCGCTGCTCGGTGCGGACGCCGTTATTTCGGCCGCGGACACCCGCGGGACCCTGCTGACCCACGAGCGCCTCGAGCCACGCGTGGCCCGCGGCCCGCTCGTCCTGGTCGATGTCGCCGTGCCGCGGAGCGTCGCCGAGGACGCGCGCTGCCTGCCCGGGCTGGTCTACCGCAGCGT
>JALYKU010000171.1 GCA_030774595.1 Chloroflexota bacterium
GCTCAGGGGATCGCTGTTCTTCCGCGGCCGTCCGCGATGATTCCCGGTGCGGCGTCGGCGGGCTCGTCGTCGCTGTCTTCGCTGTCGCTGTCTTCGCGGTCGTCGTCATCATCCCGGAGCGCACGCAGCACCGTGCCGCCAGCCGCGAGCGCGCCGAGCAGGATGAACAGGTAAAAGGTGTAGAAGCGCCACCAGACCAGCGTCGCGCCGAAGATGCGTGCGGGAATCGCGTGGCCGAGCGCGGCGCGGAAACCAACCTCGATCGCTCCGCCACCACCGGGAAGTGGCGCAAGCGCGCTTCCCCACATGAGCGCCACCGGCCACAGTACCAGCGGCGCCAGCGGAACATGTCGTTCGCCGAGCGAGTAGACGATCGCCGGGAGAATGGCGACTCGAAGCGCGATGTGGAGCACGGACGCGAGGAGCGCGAGCACCGTGATGCCAACTCGCATGTGGCGGATGCCGGCGATCGCCGTTTGCAGCGTGCGGAGCGCATGCTGCACTCTGCGCCAGCGGGCGCCCCGCAGACGCATGCGCCGAGCCCACGGCGGTGCGCTCCCGGTGACGTAGCGGGTCGAGAGTATCCACGCGAGCAGGCCGGTGCCGAGCACGAAGAGCGCATAGAGCGCCACGGCGCCGATCACGCCAATGACCGTCGAGCCGGCGTTGTGGAAGACGAGCAGCAGCAAGGTCGCGAAGATGGCAAGCGAGATCATCTCGAGAAACAGCTCGGCGTAGATCACGACGAGGATGTGCGCCGGCTGCATTCCCGCCTCGGTCATGATCAGATAGCGCGCGGGCTCGGCACCCGACTTGTTCGGAGTGATCGCGGCGCCGAAGTCGCCGCCGGCACTCGCGCGCAGGGAGAGGCGGTAGGTCATCGGAATGTGCATCGCGACCGCGCTCAGCCAGACTTTTGCACCGCGGGCCAGGAGCTCCGAGAGGGCGATGGCCAGCAAGATGCCGTGCGGGCCCACGTCCATCGACACCGCGGCGTGCTCTGTGGGCCACGACGAGAGGACAATGTACAGCGAGACTCCAATCGCGGCGGCGAAGGAGATGATCGCGAAGAGCCAGCGCTTGATGTTCACGCGGCTGGCCGGCCGCGGCGCGCGCGCGGCATCAATCCCGTGGGCAAGACGCTACTCGCACTCCCAGTGCACGGTGATCGAGAGGTCGGAGCCGTGATGACGCGCCACGCCGATGTGGGAGAAGCGATTGGCGGTGAGCGACCCGCTGCGCCCCACCGGATCGGTGATCGTGGCGCTGCCGTGGCCGTCACCGTAGGTCTGGCCGTGCAGCACGAACTGCAGGCTCGACACGCGCGGACCGCCGTGGCGTCCTCCGAGGCCGCTGGCCACCGGGATTGTGCCCGCGTGCGCACCGATGATCTCGAATGCCACCTGCGCGTCGCGTCCGAAGGCCTCGAGCTTTACCGTCGGCTTCCCATTCTCCTGTCCATACGAGCAGTTCGCCGATCCGGTCACCGGTCTGTCGTAGTGCTCCCTGCCCGCGACCGTCAGCGTGACCGCGGTTCCCCCAGGCGCGCGCGCGAAGGCTCTGGCCGTCTCCATCGCTGCACCATCGCCGGCCGTGTCCGCGGCGGGCTTCCGCGACGCGTTCGCGCCGCACGCGACCACGCACGGCATCGCGACGAACATGCCGATGAGGCGCAGTCTCACTGCGTGGACTTGCGGGGAGGAATCGTCAGAATCTCCACGCGGTCTTTCGTGAGCAGAGGAACGGCCAGATGCATGCGCCGTGTATCGAGGCCGATGTCCGCCGGCGACGGGAGCTGCCTGATCACCGTGGCCGTGTTCCCATCACGGATCGATACCGATGAATCGGCCCAGCTCGTGAAGATGAGCCGCCTGTCGGCGAGGATCTCCACGCCGTCGTACTGGCCCGACCCGTAACCGATGATCACCGGCTGAGCAGTGCCGGGCCGCCAGGCGAAAATCTGCGGCACCTTTCCGAATGGCACGACGATGAACCGCTTCCCCGTGACGTCCCACGCAATCCCGTTTGGCCGGTGAAGCGAATCCGTCGCCAGCGCGATCGTCGCGCGATGATCACGGGCGATGCGAAAGATCCGGTCGGTGCCAGGCGTATGAGCCATCGAGTCGCCCGCCATCCGCAGTCCCGTGTCGGTGACGTAGAGCGCACCATCGCCGCCGACGCAGATGTCGTTGAGAAAGAGCGCGTGGAAAGAAGAGAAGTCCACCG
>JALYKU010000172.1 GCA_030774595.1 Chloroflexota bacterium
CGATGGCCTCGAGCGGCACACTCCCGGACCTTCAGAGGTGACGGTGCGGCCTACGCCGCGGTCCGCTCGAGCGCGAGCACGTTGAAGGCCCGCACCCAGTCGCCCTTGCCGGCGAGGCGCAGGCTGCCGAGATCCTGCACGACGACCATGCCCCGCACCGCGTCGTGCGTGGCCTCGTCGATCAGGATCTGATTCGGACCGGCTGCCGCCTGCAGCCGCGCGGCGACGTTCACCGAGTCGCCGACGACGGCGTAGTGCATGCGACGCTCCGACCCGACGTTCCCCGCGATGACCTCTCCGCTGGTGACCCCGATCCCCGTTTGCAGCCGCACGCCCGGCATCGTGGGGATCTCGAGCCGCATCACCGCGCTCTGCATCGTGAGCGCGGCGCGTACCGCGCGCGCCGGGTCGTCCGAGTGCATGACCGGCGCGCCGAAGAACGCGAAGACACCGTCACCGAGGAGATCCGCGACCGTGCCGCCGTGGCCCTCGACAGCGTCGCTGACGACGGTCAGGTACCGGTTCAGCAGATCCAGCGTTTCCTCGGGCGCGTGATCGGCAGCGAGCGCCGTGTACCCGCGCACGTCCGCGAACAGCGTCGACACGTGCCGCCGGTCGCCGCCGAGCGAGACGGCGAACGGGTCGCGCAGCGCTTCGGCCGCGACGCTCTCGCTGACGTAGCGTCCCAGCAGGTCCGCGAGGCGGTCCTGAAGCGCCTTCGTCCGGAGGAGCGAGTGCAGCCGCGCCGCCAGCTCGATCTCGTCGAAGGGCTTCGGCAGGAAGTCGTTCGCGCCCGCCTCGAGACCACGCGCCTTGTCCTCCGGCCGATTCAGCGCGGTGAGAAGGAGGATCGGCAGGCCCGCGTGCTCGGGCTGGCGCCGTAGCCGCTGGCAGACCTCGATCCCGTCGATCCCGGGCATCATCACGTCAAGGCAGACGAGGTCCGGCTGGTGCTGCGCGATCGCGCCGAGCGCCGACGGCCCGTCGGACGCCTCCACGACGTCGTAGCCCTGGTGCTTCAGCAGCTTCCGGAGCAGCGCGAGGTTCGCCGGCTCGTCGTCCACGGCGAGGATCAAGGGCCGCTCGCGGCTCACGGCAGGAGCGCGCTGACGCTGTCAGCGAACGTCGCGAAGTCGATCGGCTTGCTCAGGTAGCCGTCGAATCCCGCAGCGAGGGCGCGCTCGCGGTCGCCCACCATCGCGTGCGCCGTGAAGGCCACGACGCGGAGCCCCTTCGCGCGCTCGTCCGCGCGGATCTCGCGGAGGGCCAGCCAGCCGTCCATGTCCGGGAGCCCGAGATCCATGAGCACGAGATCCGGAAGCCGCTCGCGCGCGAGGCCGATGCCCGCTGCCGCCGTCTCGGCCACCAGCACCTCGTGCCCCGCCGCGCGCAGGAGCTTGCCCGCGAGCGCGCGGTTCGCGGGGGTGTCCTCGACGAGGAGGATCGCCGCCACTAGCGCCGGACCTCCGGGGCGACGCCGTGCTCCGCGAGCAGGGCCAGCAGCCGGTCCTTCCGTACGGGCTTGCCGAGATGTGCGTCTGCCAGATCGGGGACGTCCGCCGCATCGACGACGGAGATCACGATCACGGGGATGTCCTTCGTGGCGGGATCGCCCTTGAGCTCGCGGAGGATGTCGCGGCCGTCGCGCCCGGGCATCAGGATGTCGAGCAGGATCGCCGCGGGTCGCAGCCGCCGCGCGTCGCTGACCGCGGCCCCCGCGCTCGCCGAGGCGACGACGCGGTAGCCCTCGCCCGCGAGCATCTTCTGCAGGAGCGGCGCGACCGAAGGATCGTCGTCCACGCTGAGCAGCACGCGCTCACCGCCGTCGGCGCGCGCGGGCTCCGCCGCGGCCGGGAAGGTGGGCGCGACGCGGCAGTCGAGCGGCAGCGTGAGATAGAAGACGCTCCCCCGCCCGGGCTCGCTCTCGAGGGTGACGTCGCCTCCCATCAGCCGCGCGAGGCGGCGGCTGATCGCGAGGCCGAGCCCGGTGCCGGGTGCGGATCCCTCGGATTGGCGGAACTCCTCGAAGATCGCCTCCTGCTGCTCGGGGGCGATCCCCGGACCGGTATCGCGCACCGCGACCCGGAACGCCGACCCGCCCGCGGGCGCGATCTCGACGTGGACCTCGCCCTCGTGCGTGAACTTCAGCGCGTTCCCGCAGAGGTTGACCAGGACCTGGCGCACGCGCTGCCGGTCGAGCACCACCTCCGCAGGTGCCCCGGCCTCGTGGAAGGTGAAGCGGATCCCCTTCTGCGCGGCGAGGGAGCGGTGCTGCGCGACGACCGACTCGACCAGCTCGCGCGGGTCGAAGGGCTGCGGATCGATGGTGAGCTTGCCGGCCTCGATCTTCGAGAGGTCGAGGATCTCGTTGATCAGGCCGAGCAGGTCTCGCCCGCCGCGCTGGACCCATCCCAGCGAGGCCTTCTGCTCGTCGTTCAGCGGACCGTCGACCCCCGCAAGGAGGGCCTCGGTGAACCCGAGGATCGCGTTCATCGGCGTACGCAGTTCGTGGCTGACGCTCGCGAGGAAGCGGGATTTCGCCTCGCTCGCGCGCCTCAGCGACTCGTTCAACAGCCCGAGCCGGCCGGCCAGCGCCCGCTGCTCGTCGAAGAGCGTTGCGAGACGCTCGCTGGTCCCGTTCAGGTCTCGGGTCAGCTTGCCGAATTCATCGCGGTTCGGCACCTGCACCCTCTGCGCGAGATCGCCCGCCGTGATGCCCGCCAGGGCGCGCTCCATCTTTCGGACGGGCAGGATGAACGCCCAGGAGAGGACGAAGCCCAGCATCAGCGCCGCGAGCACGCTTATCGCGCTGAACGCGATCACGGTGGCCGTGAGCAGCGTGCGGTCTGAGTCGAAGGCCGCCCGTGCCTGCGCCATCTGCCCATCGGCCGATCCGAGGAGCGTGCGCATCGCCGCTTCGAGGAGGTGCGAGGCCGTGTGCTCCTCGGCGAGGTGGAGACGGGTGGCACCCGTGATGTCACCGGCCTGGTACAGCGACAGCACCGTGTTGCTCGATGCACTGAACTTCTCGTTGACGCTCCTCACAGTTTCGAGGAATTCACGGTCGCCAGGACCAGCCTGTTCCATCGCGTCGAGCAGGTCGACGAATCGCTTCTTCGCGTCCGCGATCTGCCCGTTGAAGCTGTCGTCCCTCGTCAGCAGCGCCATCGCGCGGTAGTGGCTCTGCGCGGTGACCGCGTACAGCATCTGCTGGACTCTGCTGGCCTTCTCCTGGAGGCGGCTCAGCTCTGTCATGCGCTCGTTCATCCGGCCGATGACCACGAGGCTGAGGACCGCCATGCCGACGAGCAGCAGCGCGCCGGCGAGGAATCCGAACAGCAGCTTGCGGTGGACGCTGGCGTCGATGCGTGCCACCGCGTCCACGACGGGACGCAACCAACCCGTCAAGCGCGGCAATCTCGGCTCCGCCAGGCTCATCGCGGTATCACGATCCTCGAACATGGCCGACCTCCCACCGCCCGCGGCCTCGAGCGGGCGACATCCTCCGTTGACCCCCCACGACGGTCGGGTGACTCATCGCCGTCACCGGGGACCCACCTGGTTCACGCGCGCGCCCACCCGCCTGGTCCGCCGACACATGACCGAGCGCTGGGACGGGCAACGCGAAGACGAGGCGACGATGAGCATCGAACGCCCGGCCACGACGAACCTCCACTCAGCGGCGTAGGTCCGCGACCAGCGGGAACACCGTATCGGCGAAGCGGTCCATCTCCTCGCGCTGCGGGCTCATCTGCAGGAGTACGAGGTCGATGCCGGCCGCGCTCAGCTCGCGCAGACGCAGAGCGACGCGTTCGGGAGTGCCGATGAGGCCGGCGCGCAGGCCACGATTCGAGACCCCATAGTCCTCGAGCGACACCTGCGTCTCGAGCTTGCTTCCCTTCACGAAGTCGAGATACGACGCGTAGCCACGGGCGCTCGCGCGGACGTTGGTGATGCGCGAGACCTCGTCGCGGGCCTCGGCCTCGGTCTCGCGCACGATGGCGTAACCCGCGACGCCGAACGTCAGGGGCGGCAGGCGGGAATGGCTCGCGCGCCGCTCGCGCATGTCGGAGACCTTGGTCGCCAGAACCTCCGGGGGATCCCCGTGCATGAGGTAGGCGTCGCACTCGGCGGCGATGAGGTCCTTCGCCGCGTTGGATTCACCCCCGGCATAGAGCGTCGGCCACGGTTTGCGTACCGGTTTGGGCGCCAGTCGCGCGGCTTTCACCGTGAAGTAGCGGCCCTGGAAGGTGAACTCCTCGTTGGTCCACATGCCCTTGAGCACCGCGATGAACTCCGCAGTCCGCGCGTAGCGCTCGTCGTGTTCGACCCACGCGCCACCGTACATGTCACTCTCGGTCTGCCACCACGCGCTGACGACGTTCAGCGTGAAGCGACCGGCGGCGATGTGGTCGATGGTGGCGGCCTCCTTCGCGACGACAGCGGGCAGGCGGAAGTTCGGACGCACCGCGGTCATGACCTCAAGACGCTCGGTGGACGCCGCCAGCGCGGCGCTCGTGGACCAGGCCTCGAGGCAATCCGCTTCCGGTCCCTTGATGTCGTTCAGGTTGAGCTCGGCGACGAGCGTCACGTCCCAACCGGTCCGCTCGGCGTGCCGAGCGAGATCGCGTACGTATTCGAACGTCGCGGGCATGCCTTCGTCCTCGACGTTGCGCAGCCATCCGCCGAACACCGGGAGCCAGAAACCGAAGCGCATCAGTTCGATCCTCCCTCTTATCCGGCTCGTCGCGTCGGCATGCGCCTGGGCGCCTCGACCGCTGGCTCAAGGCTGGAGGACTCGCTGCGCCGGGCAAAGCCCGTGCTCGCTCGTTTCATTTCTTATCCGGCTCGTCGCGTCGGCATGCGCCTGGGCGCCTCGACCGCCGGCTCAAGGCTGGAGGACTCGCTGCGCCGGGCAAAGCCCGTGCTCGCTCGTTTCATCGGGTCAGCACGCGCAGTAGTAGGCGTTCCCCGGTGCCTCGTTCGCGAGGAGCTGCGCGAACGGACCCGGGTCGTCAGGGTCCCAGACCGCCTGCACCACGGCGCCGGAAGCGGCGAACAGCGGGCGTGTCTGAGCGAGGAGCGCGTAGTCGCGCTCGTAGATCCACCGCATCCCGTCGCGCACTCGGGCGGCGCGCTCGGGCCGACCCGTCGCGTCGGCGTACGCGAGCCACGGCAGATCGACGCCGCTCGCGATCGGCAGACCGACCCATTTCCAGACGCGAGGGTTCACGTCGATGAGCAGGTGCTCCTCGCGCTCCGCGTCCCATATGAATTCCACCTCGGAGATGCCGTGGTAGGCGAAGGCGCTGAGGATCGCCGTGCCGCGCTCACGGATGTCCGGAACCTGCTCGCCGATGACGAGGCAAGCGGTTCCGAAGCCCTCTGGGTACTGCTCGAGCTTCCGGCCGACGAAGGCGCCGCGCACCTCTCCATCGGGCGCGATGTACGAGCAAAAACTGTAGAAGCCGCCCGGAGAGGGGGGCACGACCTCCTGCGCGACGCAGGCGAGGTCACGAGCGTCGCTCGCCACGCGCAGGAGCTGATCGGCCGTGCGCGCCTCGAAGACCTTCACGCCGAAGCGGTCGTAGAACCGCCGCTGTTCGGCGGGTTTGACGATCGCCGGATAGCGTATTCGCGAGGCGACCTCCGCGGGGTCGTCGAGCGCGTACGTCCGCGGGATGGGGATCCCGAGCTCCTCGCATCTTCGGTACAGGTCGCGCTTGTCCAGAAGCGCCGAGGTCGCGTCCGGGCCGGCGAATGGCACGCGGTAATGGGGTTCGAGCCGCTCGCGATGATGCGCCACGGCGAGCACCCACTCGTCGTTCGTCGGGAACAGCACGGGGCGATCGCACCAGCTGCTGGCGCGGTCCACGAGCCAGTCCACGAAGGCCTCTTCGTCGTCGAGGGCATTCGGGCACGCATGCCGCTCCGCGACGGATCGCGAAGCCTGGCCGAGACCGCGGGGATCGGGATCCAGAGCGACGACCCGCACGCCGTGCGCCGCCAGCGAGCGCGCGACCGCCAGTCCGGTGATGTGGCAGTTGAAGACGAGTGCCGATGGATCACCATCACGCCCGGCGGTACGGCTACACACGCGAGAGGGCACGGTCGAGGTCGGCGACGATGTCCTTCGAGTCCTCGATCCCGACCGAGATGCGCACGAAGCCGTCCGTGATCCCGAGTCGCGCGCGCTCGTCCGGCGCGAGCCAGCGGTGCGAAGCCGTCGCGGGATGCATGACCTCGGTGAACAGGTCGCCGAGCGTCGTGGCGGCGGCCGCAAGCTCGAGCGCGTCGAGGAACCGCCCGGCGGCGGCGAGGTCGTCCGCGCCCAGGGCGAACGACACGATGCCGCCGAACCGACCACCGAGCTGCCGGCACGCGAGGTCGCGCTGCGGATGGTCGGCGAGGCCCGGGTAGTGGACGCGCGCGACCTTGGGACGATCGGCGAGGTGGCTGGCTACCGCGAGCGCGTTCTCGCAGTGGCGCGCCATGCGCAGGCCGAGCGTCCGCATCCCACGGATGATGAGCCACGCGTCGTGCGGCGGGAGGTACGCTCCATCGAGGATCGTCCGCTCGCGCATTGCCGCGCCGAGCTCGCGCGACCCGCACACCGCGCCCCCCATTACGTCGCCATGACCGTTGATGTACTTCGTGAGCGAGTGGATGACGACGTCGGCGCCGAGCGATGCGGGACGGAGCAGCGCGGGAGTGGCGAGAGTCGCGTCGATCGCCAGGCGCGCCGAATGCGCGTGAGCGATGTGCGCCAGAGAGGCGACGTCGGCGACCCGAAGCAACGGGTTCGAGATGATCTCGGCGTACAGCAGTCGCGCGCCGGAGGCCGCGAGCGCGGCTTCGACCGCGGCGTGGTCGATGGGGTCGACGAACGTCACCGAGCCACGGCGCTCGAGCACCGCGCGCGTCGCCCCGTAGCAGTCCTCCTGCGCGACGATCGGGCCTGGGCACGTGGCGAGAAAGGCGTTGATCGCCGCCATGCCGCTGGTGAAGCAGGTGGCCGTCGCGGTGCCTTCGAGCTCGGCGAGCGCCGCTTCGAGCGCCCCCGTCGTCGGCGTGCCGTAACGCCCATACACGAAGCCGGGACGCTCGCCGGCGAACACCCTGTCCTGGTCGGCGAACGTGTCGTGGTCGAAAGCGACGCTCTGCACGAGCGGTGGTACGACGGGTACGCCGTCACCAAATGGAAGGACGCGAGCCGTTCGCACGACCCGCGTCCCGATGCTCTGCCCGGTGCCCATCGCGGGGCAAGCCTAGTCGGTCAGCGCTCCGCGGGGGTCTTCTCTTCCATGGCCTTCGCGCGCTCGATCAGATCGGCGACCTTCTGGCCACCCTTCCGTCCGATGCGCTCGAAGTGTCCCGGTCCGTACTTCTCGGTGACGGCTCGTCCGCCCTTCTTTCCGATGCGCCCGAAGAACTCGGGTCCGTACTTCTCGGCGGTGCTCGAACCGCCCATCTTGCCGATCCTCTCGTAGAAGCCCGGCCCGTACTTTTCGCTGACGAGACGACCGCCCATGCGGCCTGCCTCGGCGACGGTCATCGCGCCGCCTGCTTTTCGTGGCATAAGGTCGCTCCTTTCCGCGGTGGGCAGACGTGCCCAACGCAGGTCGCATGCCGACGGATGGCGCGGGGGAAACAAGAGCATTGCGGATCGGTAACGCGGCGATGAACGACCCTCACAAGCGAACGCGACGATCCGTCGCGTCCAGCGAGCGGCCCGCGAAGGGGTGTACGAAGCGGCCGAAGGCGCGGACGTGGCCGATGTAGTCCCCGATGGCGATGTTCTCGTTCGGGGCGTGGTTCGCGGAGGTGGCGTTGATCACCGGACGCCCGGCGGCGTCCTTTTATCCGGCCTCCCAGATGCACCCGTCGGCAGGAGCCGGCTGGCGTGGCGCTCGACGAACGCGGCGAGGTGCTCCGAGCCGGGAGGTCTCCTCGATGCCGGTCGCGTCCGCGGACACGCTGGGCTGCCGGACCAGCTCCTTCAGCTCATCGACGAACCGGCGCTCCCGCTCGTGAACGTACGCGTCGAAGGCGTCGAACGACACGGTCCTTACGAGGGAGAGCGCGTGATCTTCGTCTTGCTGCGGCCGAGAGTGCACCAGGGCGAGTACGGCGCGACCTCGATCCAGCGTTTCTGGCAGAGATAGTGGACGATCCCATCCTCGTCTTCGAGGGTCTCGCGCTTGTACACCTTCGCCCTGGGGATCATGAACTGGCAGTCACCGCAGTTGTCGGGGAGCGCGGGGCGCGGGCGGCGTGCCGTCCGTGCGATGGCGAGCGCAAAGGCCAGGCCCGCGAGGACGAGGACGAGAATGGCGACGATGACGACCGCGAGACCCATATCCAGCGCACTCCCTCGGCCGTATTGACAGTATCAGGAGGTGACGAATGAGCGCGACCCGGTCCTTCCTGCTGGCGGCCGCGATCCTCGGTGCGCTCGCCAGCCTCTCGGCGTGCGGGTCGGCCGGGGGCGCGGGCAGCGCGGCGACGCTCACC
>JALYKU010000173.1 GCA_030774595.1 Chloroflexota bacterium
GCCCCGGACCGCTGCTGCTCGCGGGAGGTGCGATCGCCGCGCTCGCGCTGGCCGCGGGCGCGCTCTGGCTGGCGCGCCGCAGGGCCTAGTGGTTTCAGCGAAGCCCGCGATGCGGCGCGGCGGCGCACGCCGCCGACCGGCTATGCTGGTCGAGCGTGCGATGGACGGTCGTCCCTGGCTCGATCGGCCCTTCGGCGGAGCCCGTCGTGCCGGCTGAGGGGATCCCTGGCCGCTGACCCCGCCTTCGCTCATCCGAGCGAAGAACATTTCTCCCGCGTCCTCAGCTTCTACCACGTTCGATGGGAATACGAACCGCACACGTTCGTGCTCGAGCAGGACGAGCGAGGAGCAGCGGTCGAAAGCTTCACGCCGGACTTCTGGCTTCCGGATCTCGGCACCTACGTCGAGCTCACGACGATGCGGCAGTGCCTGGTCACGAAGAAGAACCGCAAGCTTCGCAGGTTCCGGGAGCGCTATCCGCAGCAGCGCGTGCGCGTGCTGTACCGCAGAGACATCGCGTCGCTCGCCGCGAAATACCGCCACCCCGTGTGACAATGGCGGTCCACATGGCCTCCGTGCGCGTGGCCGCCGCCGCTGATGACATCGCCGACATCCTGATCGACGCGCCCGCGATCCGCGCGCGGGTCCGGGAGCTCGGCGCCGAGATCGGGCGTGACTACCAGGGGCGTGACCTCGTTCTCGTCAGCGTCCTGAAGGGAGCCCTGCCGTTCCTCGCAGATCTGATGCGCGAGATCCCCATCCCCCTCTCGCTCGACTTCCTCGAAGTGACGTCGTATGGCGCGTCGACCGAGACCAGCGGGGTCGTGCGCATCCTGAAGGACCTCGCGCATTCGATCGCCGACCGCGACGTGCTGGTCGTCGAGGACATCCTCGACACCGGCTTCACCCTCAACTACGTGATGGAGCACCTGCGCGGCCACCGCCCGGCTTCCACACGGCTGTGCACGCTGCTGGACAAGCCGGCGCGGCGGATCGTCCCGATCGAGATCGACTATCGCGGCTTCGAGATACCCGACAAGTTCGTCGTCGGCTATGGGCTCGACTACGCCGAGCGGTACCGGAACCTGCCCTTCATCGGCGTGCTGAGACCCGAGGTGTACACGACGCCGCCGTGAGCCGCGCCTCCCGATGCGTCACCGCGGCGCTCGTGGTGGCATCCGTGTGCGTCCCCCTCGCTGGTGTCCCGCCCGCCCCCGCGCTGGCGGCCCCGGCGCTCGCATTGCCGTCGTCGATCCGGGTCAACGTGGCGCCATCGCCCACCTCGTACGCCGTGATCTCATCCAGCGGCACCGCGACCGCGACCGCGCCCGACGGGCGCATCCTGTACCGCGGTCCGGGAAGGACGCTCAGCCGCACCAACGTCCGCCGCGTGGCTGACCTCGGCGGCCAGGAGCTGCCTTCGCCGACGCCGGGCGCCCTCACCGCCGAAGAGCGTGCCGACCGCGCGAGCATCCTGCGCGAGGCGCGCGTGGCCGCGCGCGATCCCGCGGCGCACGGGCTCGTCACGGTGCCCTTCGAGTTCAGTCTCCTGCGCGACGATCGGGACGCGGTCGGCGCGGTCGCACTGTCCGGCGACAGGGTCGTGGGCGTCCGCTTCACCGCGGCGGACGGACTGCTCCAGTTCAATGGGCGGTCGTTCCGCGGAGCTCTGGAGCTCGCGCTCGATGACGAGGGCGACATGATCGTGGTGAACGACGTCGCAACGCAGGATTACCTCGCGTCGGTCGTCGGGGCGGAGATGCCGGCGGCGTGGACGGCGGCTGCTCTCGGCGCGCAGGCGATCGCCGCCCGTACGTATCTGCTGACGCACCTGCGCCGCCACTCCTCGTACGACCTCGAAGGCGACACGCGCGATCAGGCGTACGACGGGACGAAGAGCGAGGCCGAGTCGACACGCCGCGCGGTCCAACGCACGGCCGGGGTGGTCGCGACCTATCGGGGCGCCGCCATCGAGGCGCTCTATTCGGCGAATGCGGGCGGCATCACGGAGGACTCGGAGAACGTCTTCGCGAACGCGCTGCCCTACCTGCGCAGCGTGGCGTCGCCCGGCGACGAGATCGCCAAGGACGTCTCGTGGGGGAGCGCGAGCTGGGCGTGGACCAAGGAGGTGACGGCGCCGCAGCTGCGCGACTACCTGGCGGCGCGCGACTTCGACGTCGGTGAGCCGAAGAGCATCGACCTCACGCAGGTCTCCGCGAGCGGGCGCGTGCTCGTCGCACGCGTGACGGGCACGCTCGGGACCAGGGAGATCGGCAAGGACCGCACGCGTTACTACTTCGGGCTTCGCAGCACGCTGTTCTCCGTCGCGCTCCGGCCGGGCGGCGACACCGAGTACGTGGACGCGGCGAATGCCGATCGCCTGCGCGCGCTCGAGGCCCTCGGAGCGGCGCCGGTCGGAGCAGCGTACCGGCGGATCGTCGGCCGGAACCGCGAGACCGACGAGCCGCGGATCCTTGGCTACACGTTCCAGCTACCGGGGCGGTTCGTCTTCAGCGGACGCGGGTTCGGTCACGGCGTCGGGATGTCGCAATGGGGCGCTGAGGCGATGGCCCGCGGCGGCGCGTCGTCGGAGCAGATCCTGACCCACTATTACCGCGGGATCCAGCTGACAGCCGTCGGCGGGGGCTGAGCGCAGGCCCGGGACTCAGCCGACCATCTGCGCGGCGGCGTGGATCGGCATGCGGAGGTGCAGCACGTGCGTCCCGTCGGGCCGCCGGCCCTCCGTGGCCTCGCCCCCGAGGAGGCCCAGGCGCTCGCCGCGGCGGACACCCGAGTTCTGGTCGGACTCGGCGGGAGGCTCGCCTCCGTCGCTGGTGAGGTCCACCTCGACCGAACCCTCTTTCCATGACAGGCTGAGGACGAGCGCCTTCGCCGACGCGCCCTGGATCCGCTCGGTGAGGGACTCCTGGATCACCCGGAAGATCGCCACCTCGTCGTCGGACGGCAGGCGCCGATCGCGTCCAGTGGTGGAGAAGTCGACCTTGGCGCCGTGCTTGTCCACGAGCGTCTGGACGTAACGGCGGAGGGTCGGAACGAGGCCGAGGTCGTCGAGGACCATGGGCCGAAGCTCGAAGATGAAGCCGCGAAGCTCCTGCAGCGTCCTGTTGACCATCCGACGGAGGGCGGCGAGCTCCTGCCGGGACCGCTGCGCGTCGATGTCGTACAGCCGCTCGCTGATCTCCGACTGCAGGACGACGTTCGCCATCGCCTGAGCGGGGCCATCATGCACCTGGCGCGCGATCCGCAGCCGTTCCTGCTCCTGCCACGTCACCACGGCCTGCAGGATCCGCTTCTCGTCGAAGGCCACGGAGGCAGCCGCGGGGGGCGCGTCGACGGCCGCGAGCAGCTCGTCGCGCGAGCGGCCGAGGAGCGTCCGCACCCGCTCGAGGAGCTTTCGCTTCGCCTGGAGCGTGCTGAGCTGGCCCTCCATGGTGAGCCTGCGCCCGGCGGCGGTGACGAGGTCGTCGGCGAGCCGAACGATCTCCTCGCGCTGGTAGTTCGCAGGGTTCAGTCGCGCGTCCTCGATCTTCGCCCTCGCCTGATCTTCGCGCGATCTGAAGCGGGCGATCTCGGTCTGCGTCGATTCGAGGAGCATCTCGAGCTCCCTCGCCTCGCTCGCCAGCCGCAGCAGCTCGCCGGCGAACCCCGCCGCGATCTCCGCCGGCGTGCTCACGAGCCCTGCCATCCAACAACGAAGTGGCCGGTGAGGTAGAGCGAGGAGCGGGTCATGCGGGAAGCTCCGGACCCTTGATCCAGCCCTGGCGCATCGCGTACACGACCGCCTGGGTGCGGTCGTTCACCGAGAGCTTGCGCAGGATGCTCGACATGTGGTTCTTCACCGTCTGCTCCGAGATCGCGAGCGCGTACGCCACCTCTTTGTTCGTCCTTCCCTGCGCGATGCTGTCGAGGATCTGCACCTCACGGGGGGAGAGCGGCGCGAAGGCGTGGCTCGAGCCCGGACCGTAGATGGACAGGTCCCGGAATTCCGCGAGCACCTTGGAGGCGACCGTCGGCCGGCTGAAGATCTTCTCGTTGATCGTGAAGTGACCCAGCCGCACCTTGCGGATGGTGTCGACGAGGTCGGCCGGATCGCAGTCCTTGCGCAGGTACGCCGCCGCGCCGACGCGGATGGCCTCGAAGAGCGTCTCCTCGCGGTCTTCGCTGGTGAGGATGACGACGCCGAGGTGCGGCAGCTCGCGGCGCACGCGCTGCGTCGCCTTGAGGCCGGAAAGGCGAGGCAGGTCGACCTCGATCACCAGCACATCCGGCTCCAGCTCGACGGCCCTGGCGACCGCCTCCTCGCCGTCGCTCGCCACAGCCAGGATCTCCATGTCCGCGGCGCCCTCGAGGACGCGCCGGATGCCGAGCACGGTGATCTGGCTGCTGTCCGCGACCACGATGCGTATGGCGCGCTCCGCGCTTTCGAACATCGTCAGCTGACCTCGCGCGGCATCGGGAGTTCGAGCCTGACCGTGGTGCCCTGGCCGGGTGACGATAGGACGTGGAGAGATCCGCCGATGAGCTCGGCGCGCTCCCGCATGGCGATGAGACCGACGGACGACCGCCGGCGATCGGGGCGCAGGAGGTCGAAGCCGACGCCGTCATCGCCGCAGCTCATGGACCACGCATCGCCCGTCCGGCCCCACGCGAGGCGGACGGCGACGGCTCGCGCGTGCTTGTGGACGTTCTGGAGGGCTTCCTGCATCACGCGGTAGACCGCGAGCTCCTGGACGGGCGCGAGACCCGTTGGCGTCTCATCGACCTCGCAGGCGATGGCGGTGCCGTAGCGCGCCTGGTACTCGGTCGCGTAGTCGCACATCGCGCCGGCGAGGCCGAGCTCCGAGAGCATCGGCGGACGAAGGTCGTAGATCATCGCCCGCACGCTTTCGAGCGAGCTCCGCAGGCGAGCCTTCAGCCCCGCGAGCTCCGTGCGCAGCGTCGCGGGCAGCTCTCCGGGCACGCGCTCGGCGACACGCTCGAGGTATTCGACCTCGAACATCGCGTTCGCGAGCACCTGCGCGGGCCCGTCGTGGACGTCCCGGTACAGGCGCTCCCTCTCGGCCTCGAGGCTTTCGAGCACGCGGTGTGCGACATCCATGCTGTCGAGGCGTCGGTCGTCGGCGGGTTGGGCGCCGGCCCCGATGAGGAACGCGGCGCTCGAGGCGATGTGGTCGACCGTCAGCTGCAGCTGGCCGTACCGGCGGAACGCCCGGGCGATGTCGGGCCTGTGCTCGTCACCGCCCGGGCGCTCGGCCTGGCGCTGGTAGCCACGGCCGAAGCGCGCGACCTCCTGCCGCATGCGCCTCACGTCAGCGCGGAGTCCCTCCATGATGGCGTCGAACTGGCCCTCGAGGTCGTCTCCTCGCTCCTCGGGCAAGCTTCCGTCCATGCGTGCCACTCTAGTACCAACTACGGCACTCGCCTGTAACGAAAGTCCCTGGGCGGGGGAACGTCGCGGGCTGGGACTACGGGACGTCGATCAGGATGAATCCGGCCGAGGCCCGCCTGACCCGCCAGCCGAGGTCGCCGGCCCGGACGGCGAGCGGGTCTCCGGGGTGTACCAGGAGCGTTCGCACGCCCAGCCGGTCAACTAGCGCTCGCCAGCCGGGGCGCGCGCCGATGATCGTCTTGTACTCGTCGAGCCTGCGGTCGAGGTATGGCACGAGCCGGCCGTCGATGAACACGGGGGTCCCAGGTGCGTACCAGATGAGGAAACCGCCCCAATCGTAGGCGTTGAACAGCCCGGGGCCAGGGGGCAGCGCATCCACCGCCGCGACCGGGAACGCGGCGAGGTCGGGGGAGCGTGGCGCGATCGCGAC
>JALYKU010000174.1 GCA_030774595.1 Chloroflexota bacterium
GCGACAAGCCCGAGGAGCGCTACCCGGTCGCGCGCGATTGGCTCGCCGACCGTGGGTACGCCTCCACGCTCGACTACGTGCGCGCGACCTCGATCCAGGTGATCGAGGAGACCGGACTGCTGCCCCACCTGAACCCGGGCGTGATGTCCTATGAGGAGCTCGCACGCCTGAAGCACGTGAGCGCGTCGATGGGCATCATGCTCGAGACGTCGAGCGATCGACTCTCGCAGCGTGGCGGGCCGCATTTCGGCTCACCCGACAAGGTCCCGGCCGTCCGGCTCCGCACGATCGAGGACGCCGGGCGGCTCGCGATCCCCTTCACGACCGGCGTGCTCATCGGGATCGGCGAGACCGCGGCCGAGCGTGCCGCGTCGCTCATCGCGATCCGGGACCTCCATCGGAGGTACCACCACATCCAAGAGGTGATCGTCCAGAACTTCCGCGCGAAGCCCGGGACGGCGATGCACGCCGCGCCCGAGCCGACCGACCGCGAGTTCCTCGCCACGGTGGCGGTCGCCCGGATCGTGCTCGGCCCGCACGTCAGCGTCCAAGCCCCACCGAACCTCTCCGACGAGCGGCAGCGCCTGGGCCTGCTGGACGCCGGGATCAACGATTGGGGCGGTGTGTCGCCCATCACGCCCGACCACGTGAACCCGGAGCGCCCGTGGCCCCAGATCGACGCGTTGGCGGCGACGACGGCCTCGCGCGGCAAGACGCTCCGCGAGCGGCTGGCGATCTATCCGCGGTTCGCGGCCCAGCCCGATCCCTGGCTCGCCGGCCGGATGCGCGCGCCGGTCTCCGCGTTGCTCGGCCCGAGCGGTCTCGCGATCGAGGGGCAGCGGCCCGAGCCGATCGCGTGGCAGGACCCCGGCCTCACCTACCGTGCTCGAACCATCGCACTGACGTTCGAGAAGGCCGAGGGCACCGGGCTCCGCGCCGACGCCGAGCCGATCTACGGGTCGTTCCGCAACGACAACGCGGTGACCGCGGCGTGGTACGCCGACGGTCCTCGCACGGCCGGGCTCGACGGGGCGATCCGCGCGGCGCTCCGCAAGGCCGAAGCCCACCGTCCGATCACCGACGCCGACGCGCTGGCGCTGTTCCGAGCGGAGGGCAGCGCGCTCGAGTCGTTGTGCCGGGTGGCCGACGACCTGCGCGCCGAGGCGGTCGGGCAGGAGGTCACCTACGTCATCAATCGCAACATCAACTTCACGAACGTGTGCTACGTGGGGTGCCGGTTCTGCGCTTTCGCACAACGCGAGGTCGACGCTGAGTCCTACACGCTCACGCTCGAGGAGGTCGGCGATCGCGCGGAGGAAGCGTGGCGTGCCGGCGCCACCGAGGTGTGCATGCAAGGCGGCATCCATCCAGATCTGCCGGCGGCGCACTACGCGGACCTGATCCGCGCCGTGAAGTCACGGGTGCCGGACATGCACGTGCACGCGTTCAGCCCGATGGAGATCATGACCGGCGCGGCCAAAAGCGGTGTCTCGCACGCGTCCTTCCTCGAAGAGCTCCGCGATGCCGGCCTCGACACGATGCCGGGCACGGCCGCCGAGATCCTCGACGATGACGTGCGCTGGCTCCTCACGAAGGGCAAATTGCCCGCAGACACGTGGGAATCGATCGTCCGTGACGCGCACGCCCTGGGCATCCGATCGAGCTCGACGATCATGTACGGGCACGTCGACGCCCCCCCGCACTGGGTTTTCCACATCCGCCGTCTCGCGCGCATCCAGGCCGATACGGGCGGCTTCACAGAATTCGTGCCGCTGCCCTTCGTGCATCGCAACGCGCCCATCTATCTCGCCGGCGCGGCGCGTCCGGGACCGTCGTTCGACGACACGCTGCGCATGCACGCGGTGGCGCGCATCATGCTCGACGGAGTTATCCACAACATCCAGGTGTCGTGGGTGAAGCTCGGAGTTCATGCATGCCAACGCATCCTGCAAGCCGGTGCGAACGATTTCGGTGGCACGCTCATGGAGGAGACGATCAGTCGCATGGCGGGCGCGCAGTGGGGGATCGAGATGACGCCCGACCGATTCGATGACGCCATCCGTGCGATCGGACGTGTCCCGTCGGTGCGTACTACGACCTATGACCGAGTCGGAAACGCCAAAAACACGCCGATCCGTCAACCTCGCTGACCGTTTCCGTCAACCAGGCTTACCGTGCGGAAACGTGCCTGAAACGCTTGCGCTGCGACGATAGACCCGCCACGATTGCTCTAAGAGCTGAGGGATGAGGCAGAAGATTCCTTCGACAAACCCCTTGTCATCGGGGCGGATCTTCCTTCAGAATCACACGCGTGTGATTTCGGGGGGAGTTGAGGAGTGCACCACTACATCCCTTGGCAGGAGCGAGCACGGTGTCGCGATCACGACCCGGAGATCTTCTTCCCCGAGAAGGGAGGCTCATCGAGGGAGGCGAAGAGGATCTGCAGCGAGTGTTCCGTTCGCATCGAATGCCTGAACTACGCGCTGCGGCGCGACGAGCGCTACGGCGTGTGGGGCGGCATGAGTGAGCGGGAGCGCCGGCGCTTGAAGCGCATGGCGTCGTAGGGCCCGGAGCGAAAGCCCGGTACAGGAACGACGGAAGGGGGCAGCATGGCAGCAGCGAAGAGGGGCGCGGCCAAGAAGAGGTCGACGTCCAAGCGCAAGACGACGACCGCCAAGCGCAAGACCGCGGCGAAGAAGGGCGCGGCCAAGCGCAAGACGACCGCCGCCAAGCGCAAGACCGCGGCGAAGAAGGGCGCGGCCAAGCGCAAGACCACGGCTCGCAAGCGCAAGACCGCGGCGAAGAAGGGCGCGGCCAAGCGCAAGACCACCAGACGCAAGAGCCCGGCCAAGCGCAAGTCGACGGCGAAGAAGTCGACGGCGGCCAAGCGCAAGCCTGCGAAG
>JALYKU010000175.1 GCA_030774595.1 Chloroflexota bacterium
GAGGACCCGGGCGAGCACGAGGGCGCGTTGGTCGGGGAGCTGAGGCATGTCCACCTTCCTTCCAGCTCCCCTTGGGTGGACAAAGTCTGAGACCAATTAGCCCGGACAGAATCTCAGACCATCAGCAGGCGGGTTGACCACGCGCCCCGCCGGCAACTACACTTTCGCCGGCTGTCTTTAGAGACGGTGACCGCCCGGTCCGGGCGGTCACTTCGCGCATCGGCCCAGTCGCGATCTTGTGACCGCGGCCGCGCTGCGCAGGGTGCCCGTTCCCGAAAGGGGCGGCGCACCGGTCTCACGAGGCTCAATGACACGGCGTACCGGTCGCGCGCGTGCGCGCCGGACGCTCCATACGGGGGACGAAGGGCGAAGGGATCCTGATGCCGACGATAGCGCAACTCGTACGCAAGGGACGCAAGCCGCAGCTGAAGAAGGTGGACACGCCCGCGCTCCGGCGAACGTGGAACTCGCTGAAGGGGCGACACGTGTCGCTGCAGAAGGGCGCGCCCCAGAAGCGCGGCGTTTGCACCGTCGTGCGGACGATGACGCCAAAGAAGCCGAACTCGGCACTGCGGAAGATCGCGCGCGTCCGGCTGACGAACCAGATGGAGGTCACGGCCTACATCCCCGGCATCGGTCACAACCTCCAGGAGCACTCCGTCGTACTCGTGCGCGGCGGCCGTGTCCGCGACCTGCCCTCCGTCAAGTACCACATCATCCGCGGGACCCTCGACACCGCCGGTGTCAAGGACCGCAGGCAGGGCCGCAGCCTCTACGGCGCCAAAAGCCCGAACCAGAAGAAGCGAGTTTCGTAGTAATGCCTCGACGAGCGCGACCCACCGAGCGGGCCACGCCGCCCGACCGGCGCTACGGCAACGTGACGCTGCAGCAGTTCATCAACAAGGTGATGCACGGCGGCAAGCGGGCGACGGCCGAGGGCATCGTGTACGGCGCCGTCACTCAGGTGGAGCAGTCCGCGCGCAAGCCGGGGCTCGAGGTCTTCGAGTCCGCGCTGAAGAACGCGACGCCGCTCATCGAGGTCAAGCCGCGGCGCGTCGGCGGCGCGACCTACCAGGTGCCGGTCGAGATCCGCGCCGACCGCCGGGGCTCGCTCGCCATGCGCTGGCTCATCCAGGCCGCCCGGAAGCGCCCCGGAAAGTCCATGGCCGACCGGCTCGCCGGAGAGTTCCTCGACGCCATGAACAACGCCGGCGCGGCCGTGCGGCGCAAGGAAGAGACGCACAAGATGGCCGAGGCGAACAAGGCCTTCTCGCACTACAAGTGGTGACGACGTTGATCGAGACGAAGGCAGGGAAGGCCAAGGCGCCGCAGTCCGAGTATCCACTCGAGCGGGTGCGCAACATCGGCATCATCGCGCACATCGACGCGGGCAAGACCACGGTGACCGAGCGCATCCTCTTCTACACCAAGAAGATCTACAAGATCGGCGAGGTCCACGAGGGCGCGGCCACGATGGACTGGATGCCGCAGGAGCAGGAGCGCGGGATCACCATCACCGCGGCGGCCACCACGTGCTTCTGGGCGGACCACCGGATCAACATCATCGACACGCCCGGCCACGTCGACTTCACGGTCGAGGTCGAGCGCTCGCTGCGCGTGCTCGACGGCGCGGTCGTGGTCTTCGACGGCGTCGCTGGCGTCGAACCGCAGTCCGAGACCGTGTGGCGCCAGGCCGACAAGTACAACGTCCCGCGCATCTGCTTCATCAACAAGCAGGACCGCCTGGGCGCCGACTTCACGCGGTGCTTCGACATGATCATCGACCGCCTGGGCGCGAACCCGGTCGCGATCCAGCTGCCGATCGGCGCCGAGGACGCCTTCCGCGGCGTCGTCGACCTCATCGAGCAGAAGGCGCTCTTCTGGGAGCAGGACGGAGCCGCCGCGCCGACCGTCGGCGAGATCCCGGCCGACCTGCTTGACGCCGTTTCCGCCGTGCGCGAGCGGCTGATCGAGAAGGTCGTCGAGACGGACGACAAGCTCCTGCACCGCTGGCTCGAGGCCGAGCTGATCACCCCTAGCGAGATCCGGACCGCGCTGCGCGCCGCCACGATCGCCGGAAAGATCGTCCCTGTGCTGACCGGCGCCGCGCTCCGGAACAAGGGCATCCAGCCGCTGCTCGACGGCATCGTCGCTTATCTTCCGTCCCCGCTCGATGTGCCGCCCGTCGTGGGGATCGATCCGAGGACGGGCGAGGAGCTCGTGCGCAGGGCGACCGAGGACGATCCGTTCAGCGCGCTCGCGTTCAAGATCGCGGCCGATCCGTTCTCGGGGAAGCTCGCCTTCTTCCGCGTGTACTCGGGCGTCCTGCACGCCGGCGACACGATCTACAACGCGAGCAAGGACCGCCGCGAGCGGATCGCCCGCATCGTGCTCCTGCACGCGAACCACCGCGAGGACGTGGAGAGCGTCTCGGCCGGCGACATCGCCGCGGCGATCGGCCTGAAGCAGACCTTCACCGGTGACACCCTCTGCGACCAGGACAAGCCGATCATCCTCGAGTCCATCGTCTTCCCGGAGCCCGTCATCCAGATCGCGGTCGAGCCGAAGACGCGCGCCGACGAGGAGAAGATGTCGCTCGCGCTCGCCCGGCTCGCGGAAGAGGATCCGACGTTCAGGGTGCACACCGATCCCGACAGCGCGCAGACGATTATCGCCGGAATGGGGGAGCTGCACCTCGAAGTGATCGTCGACCGCATGCTCCGCGAGTTCAAGGTCGCCGCGAACGTCGGCCGCCCGCAGGTCGCGTACCGCGAGAGCATCACCCGCGAGGTGACCAGCGAGGGCCGCTACGTGAAGCAGACCGGCGGGCGCGGCCAGTACGGGCACTGCGTGGTCGAATACGCGCCACTGCCGCGGGGCAGTGGATTCGAGTTCGAGTGGAAGGTCGTGGGCGGCAAGGTGCCGCGCGAGTACGCCAAGCCCATCGAGGCCGGCATCCGCCAGGCGATGGAGAACGGCGTGATCGCCGGCTACCCCGTCGTGGACGTGAAGGCGCGCGTGGTCGACGGCTCGTACCACGAGGTCGACTCCGACGAGATGTCGTTCAAGATCGCCGGCTCCATGTCGCTGAAGGCGGCGGTCGTGAAGGCCGGCCCGGTGATCGTCGAGCCGATCATGAAGGTCGAGGTCGTCGTGCCCGAGGAGTTCATGGGCGACATCATCGGCGACCTCAACAGCCGCCGGGGCCAGATCGGCGGCATGACCGAGCGCGCCAACGCGCGCGTCATCACAGCATTCGTCCCTCTCGCCATGATGTTCGGCTACACGACCGACCTCCGCTCGGCGACCCAGGGCCGCGGGACCTCGTCGATGGAGTTCGACCACTACGAGGTCCTGCCGCCGACGCTCGCCGCCGAGATCGCGAAGAAGTCGTCGGGGATCGTGCGCTGATGAGCGCCGCGGGGATGTCCGAGACGGAGGCAAATCCGTCGGATCGCGATGCAGGCGCGTCCACGAATCAGATACGACTGAGCCCGAAGTCAGAGCAGGACTTGAAAACGGGTACGTCTGAGCCGGAAGTCAAACCAAGACTCAAGAACGGGCTGGAACGCAATCGGGGAGTCCTAAGGACCTGGACCGCGACAAGAACAGGGGGCGCGACTTAGATGGCCAAGAAGAAGTTCGAGCGCACCAAGCCGCACGTCAACGTGGGGACGATCGGGCACATCGACCACGGCAAGACCACGCTCACCGCGGCGATCACCAAGACCCTCTCGCTCAAGGGCCACGCCG
>JALYKU010000176.1 GCA_030774595.1 Chloroflexota bacterium
ACTACGACCTGCTCGCCCAGAGGTTCCCGAGCGTCGCGGCGGTGGACGCCCGCCTGGCGCGCCTGGCGTTCCTCCGCGGCGATCCCGCCGGGGCACGCGACCGCGCCGCCCGCGCGTCCACCGAGGCGCGGAACGAGGGCGCGTTCGGCCCCGGCCTCGCGTGGTACGCGCACCTCGAGGCGCAGGTCGCACTCGACCGCGGCGACTACGAAGCGGCCGCTGCCCACGAGGAGGAGGCGCTTGGCGCCGCGCCGAACTACCACATCTCGCTCGCCGGGCTCGCGCGTGCGCGCGCCGCGCAGGGACGCACGGCCGAGGCCATCGCCGGCTACGAGTATGCCATCGGCGTGAGCCCCCAGCCCGACTACCTCTCAGCGCTCGGCGACCTCCATGCGCTCGCCGGGGACCAAGGGCGCGCGCGCGACCAGTACGCCGCGGTCGAGGCCATCGCGACGCTCGCAGCGGCGAACCGGCAGCTCTACGACCGGCAGCTCGCGCTCTTCTACGCCGACCACGATCTCAAGTCGGCTGACGCAGTCGCGATCGCGAAGGCGTCTCTCGATCGGCGCGCCGACGTGTACGGTCACGACGCGTATGCGTGGGCCCTTCTCAAGAGCGGCGCTCCCGCGGAGGCGCGGGCGAGCGAGGAGCGGGCTCTCGCGATGGGTACGCCGGATGCGCGTCTTTGGTACCACGCGGGGATGATCTCGATGGCGCTCGGCGAGGTCGACCGCGCGCGAAGCGAGCTGCGGCGCTCTCTCGATATCAGCCCGAACTTCGATGCGCTCCAGGCCGCGCGAGCGCGCACCGCGCTCGCGAGCCTCGTCGCGGCACGGTGATGCGCGCGATCGTCATACTCCCGGGCCTGATCGCGGTGCTGCTGCTCGCGAACGGCACGACCGCGAGCGCGCATCCGCTCGGCAACCTGACCATCAATCACTACGCCGGTCTCGTCGTGCGCGCGGATGCGGTGCTCGTGGACTACGTCGTTGATTACGCGGAGATCCCCACGGTGCAGCTGAGATCGAGCGTCGGGGCCGACGCGCGGCAGAGCTGCGAGTCCCTCGCTGGAGGCCTCCAGGTCGCCGTTGACGGCCGTTCGCGTTCGCTCGCCGTGGTACGGCAGGCGGTGTCCTTCGCGCCGGGGCAGGGCGGCCTCGACACCATGCGCCTCGAATGCCAGTACGGCGCGGAACTCGGGCCCTCGGCCGACCCGCACATGCTGACGTTCGCCGACACGAACTACGCCGAGCGGATCGGCTGGCGGGAGATCACCGCCCGCGGAGACGGTGCGGCGCTACGGACGGAGTTGCCCACCGAGAGCATCTCCGCACGGCTCATGTCCTATCCGCAGGATCTCTTCTCGTCCCCGCCCGACGTGCGAAGGGCCGAGATCCGCATCACACCGACAGGGTCCGGGGCCTCCAGCGACGCGGTCGCGGAAACGAACCTGCCCGGTATCGTCGCGCGTCCGACCGACGCGCTCGCCTCGCTCATCACGAGGACGGACCTGGGACCGCTCGGGTTCGTCCTGGCGCTCGCCGCTGCGACGGGGTTGGGCGCGCTGCACGCGCTCAGTCCCGGTCATGGGAAGACCGTGATGGCCGCGTACCTCGTCGGCAGCCGCGGCTCCTTCCGGCAGGCGGCGGTACTCGCGCTCGCGGTCGCCGTCTCTCACACGGCGGGAGTGGTCGGACTCGGTCTGCTGACGCTCGCGGGCTCCGCGCTCCTCGCGCCCGACCGCGTCTACCCCTACCTCACCATGCTCTCGGCCGCCATCGTCCTCGGCTTGGGCATCTGGCTCGTCGGTGGCCGGCTACGCCACCGTCTCGCCCACGCGCATGGCCACACGCACGTACATGACGAGGTTCGAGGCGCGGACTCGGCGCCGCTCGGATGGCGGACGCTCGCGGCCCTCGGCCTCGCCGGCGGTGTCATCCCATCCGCGTCCGCGCTCCTCGTGCTGCTCGGCGCGATCAGCCTCCATCGGCTGGAGCTCGGGCTCGTCCTCATCGTCGCGTTCGGCTTTGGGATGGCGTTCACGCTCGTTGGCGTGGGCATGGCGCTCGTCGGTGCCAGCCGCATGGGTGAGCGGCGCCTCGCGTCGAATGCGACGCTCGCCCGCCTCTACGCGCATGTCCCGACGGCCGCGGCCGTCGTGGTGTTACTCCTCGGGATCGGGATGACCGCGCAGTCCGCGCTGGCGCTTGCTCACATGTAACGCGCCGTATCCGGAGGGCTGCGCCCCCACGCCGTATCCCACGCCGTATCCGGAGGGCTCCGCCCCCACGCCGTATCCGGGGGGCTCCGCCCCCCGAGGGGTGGCTCTGGTGAACATGTACCGGGGGCTCCGCCCCCCGAGGACCCCCCGGGCTCGCGCGTGGGCACCAGCCCTTCGGACCGCCCACGCGCGGAGGCGATCGTTCGGAAGCCTCGCGATAAGAGCGAGAGGCGGGGGATCCGCGCTGCAGTTACCGGATCTCTTCCCTCACGAGCTCCAGCAGTTCAGCCCGAGACGGGAACGCGTCGGCAGCGGGGGCAGGCAATGCCGGTTGCAGCTGCGAACATCTTCGCGAGCTCCGCCGCCTCGCCGCTGATCAGCCCGCCGCCGCGATCGCGTCAGACCGCCGGGTCGATGTTCTGATTCATGCGGAAGAAGTTCGTCGGGTCGTATTTCCTCTTG
>JALYKU010000177.1 GCA_030774595.1 Chloroflexota bacterium
CGCCTCCGGTGCGCGGTCCTGGCGGGCGCGCCCGCGCAGATCGAAGGCGAGCCGGACTGGAAGCCGATCGCCGAACTCTCCCGGACACGCGGGCGCGTGCTGCTGCTGCGCGGATCCCGCGACACGCGCGTACCGGCGAACGACGTCGAGCGCTACGCCGCCGTACTGTCGGCCGCCCGCGTCACAAGGCGCGTCGTGACCGTCGAAGGCGCGGACCACGTCTTCGCGCCGGCCGGGCCACGAGCTGAGGCGCTCGAGGCGATCGTCGCCTGGGTACGCGAGAGCCTTTGAGGCCGCGGCGAGCGCGCCAGCCGCCGTGAGGCGATCGTGAGCCGGATGCGCGAGAGTCCTCGAAAGGAGCGGCGGGCGCGCTCTAGCCGGACACCGCCGGGAAGTCGCCGTGCTCGCGGAGGTATGCGACGACCCCACCGGCCGCCAGGATGTCGCGTGCGAACGCCGGCAGGGGGCGCAGGCGCGCGTCGCCCGCCGGAGCGCGCAGCACGCCGGCCGCGAGGTCGAGCGTCACCACGTCGCCGTCACGCACCAGGCCGAGCGCATCGGCGGACTCCATGGCGGGTATCCCGAGGTTGATGCAGTTCCGGTAGAAGATGCGCGCGAAGTTCCTGGCGACGACGCCGCCGACCCCGAGCTTCTTCAAAGCCGCGACGGCGTACTCGCGCGACGATCCGCAACCGAAGTTCGAGCCGCCCACCAGGATGTCTCCCGGTGCCACGGCGGCGGAGAAGCCGGGACGCGCGTCGCAGAACGCGTACGTGTGGAAGCGGTCCTGACCGACCATGAACGGTGCGTAGCGGCCGGGCAGGATCTGATCGGTGTCGAGGTCGTCCCCGAAGACCCACGCCCGCGTTCCCTGCCGCGGTACCTCGCTCAATCCTCCTCCTCCATCCCCACGACCCATGGCGCCGAGCGCGCCGGCATCGCCGCGAGGAGCTCGCGAGAGCGGTCCCCGGAACGAGCCGACGCCGCGCCACGATCGGGCCGCTCCGCGCGGCGTCGCGAGACCAGCGCGTCGAACTCATCCTCCGAGGACTCGAGGTATGGCCGCGGATCGTCGATGACGCCGGTGAGGGCCGCGACCGCCGCGACGTACGGCGAGCCGAGATAGATCGAAGCGTCGGGCGAGCCCATCCGCCCGCGGTAGTTGCGGTTCGCCGTCGAGAAGCAGACCTCCTGCCCGGCGAGCACCCCGCCCGTGCGACCGAGGCAGGGCCCGCAGCCGGACGATCCGATCACCGCGCCCGCCGCGGAGAGGACACCCAGCGTCCCGTCGGCCATGGCGTCCTCGAACTGCCGCCGCGATGCCGGGACGACCTCCAGCCGGACCTCGGGCGCGATGCGCCGGCCGCGGAGGATCGAGGCGGCCTGGCGCATGTCGACGAGGCGGCCGTTGGTGCACGAGCCGAGGAACACGACGTCGATCGGGATACCGCTCGCCTCGGACACGTCGGACACCTGATCGACGCGAGGCGGTATGGCGATCTGAGGCTCGAGGGTCGACAGGTCGACCTCGACCTCGCGCAGGTACGTCGCCTCAGGATCCGGCCGCAGCCACTGCGGCGCTTCCGGCGTATCCGCGACGATCCCCGCCTTCGCGCCCATCTCCGTCGTCATGCCGGCGAGGGTCACCCGGTCGCCCGGCGGCAGCTGACCCGCGCCGTGGAACTCCACGGAGGCATAGCGCGCGCCGTCCGTGCCGATCTCGCGGACGACCCGCATGACCGCGTCCTTGGTGGTGACGCCCTGGCGCAGGCGGCCGGCGAAGGTCACTTTGAGGGACTCCGGTACCCGGAGCCAGGTGCGCCCGAGCGCGAGCGCGACCGCTATGTCCGTCGCGCCCATCCCCGCCCCGAACGCCCCCACTGCGCCGTACGAGTTCGAGTGCGAATCGCTCCCGACGATCACGCTGCCGGGCTCGCAGTAGCCCTCCTCGACCATGATCTGGTGACAGACGCCTTCGCCGGCGTCGTAGAACGTCTGGATACCCTGGCGGCGGACCCATTCCCGCAGGACGCGGTGCGAATCGGCGACGACCGGCGTCGGTGCGGGAGCGGCGTGGTCCACGAACACCGCGACCTTCGACGTGTCCCAGACGCTCTCCTTGCCGAGATCCCGCAATCCCGCCATCACGGCGTCGATGACCGAATCGTGGACCATCACCCGCGAGACCGGCGCGATGACGAGGTCGCCGGAACGGACGTCGCGGCCCGACGCACGCGAGAGGATAAGCTCCGCCAGCGTCTTGCCGCTCATGCGACGACCCACTCGCGCAGCATCGAATCCAGCTGGTCCATCGAGAGCGGCCCCGCGTCCGCCATCGACTTGATCGTGCGCGTGATCTGCTTGAGCTCGTCCTCCGCGAACGCGAGGCCGAGCTCCTCCGCGCGCCGGCCGATCGCGTGCCGCCCGGTGAGGCGGTGCGCGACGTTGATGGTGCGCGAGACCCCGAAGTCGGCTGGATCGAGGATCTCGTAGGAGTTCGGATTCAGGTAGATCGCTTTGGTGTGCATGCCGGCCTTGTGGTGGAACGCGTACTTGCCCGTGACGAACTCGTCGAAGGGGATGTCGATCTTCACCAGTGAGGCGACGAGCTCATCGAGCTGCTTCAGCTTGCGGAGGTCGTACTTGCGGCGGATCGCGGCGGCGTCGTCCGCGTACATGCGAGCGACGAAGCCACCGAGGGGCGTGATCCCGTTCCGCTCGCCGATACCCAGCACACTGGTGTCGATGTGCGTCGCTCCACCCTCCAGGATGCTGTACGAGTTGGCGATGGCGCAGCCGGTGTCGTTGTGGCCGTGGAACTCGATGTCGCAGCTGATGTGGTGGCGCAGCTCGACGGCGAGGGCGTAGCACTGGCGTGGCGTCGCGATTCCCACGGTGTCGGCCACGCCCACGCGGTCGACCCCCATGCGCTCCACGGACGTGTAGACCTTCAGAAGATCGCCTTCTGTGGAACGGAAGGAGTCCTCGCTGGAGAAGCGGACCTCCTTGTCGTGATCTTTGATGAAGGCGATCACCGCCGCCGCCTCGTCGATGATCTGAGCCACGTTCTTTCCGTGGGAGAACTCGCGCAGCAGCGACGACGTGCCGAACAGGATGTCGATGCCGTCGACCCCGGTGTCGACGGCCACGCGCGCGTCGTCCATGTGGCAGCGCACGTGGGTCAGCACCTTCGCCCGCAGCCCCAGGGACGCGACGGTCCGGAGGTCCGCGAGCGACTGCGGCGACGCGACGGGCGAGGTCAGCTCGATGTACTCGACGCCGAACTCGTCGAGGAGCTTCGCGACGGCGACCTTCTCCTCGGGGGTGAAGTGCGCGTTCGAGAACTGCTCCCCCTCACGGAGCGTCGAGTCGATGATCGCGAAGCGTTCGACAGGCAACACGTTCCTCCCAACGAAAAGGCCTGGCGACAACGCACCAAGCCTCTGGAAGAAGCTCCGTGCGGCAGCGCTTCACGGAGGGGTGCCCTCCCCACCGCGACAGCCCGCCCCCTTCCGGGTGGCGAGCCAGGTGAGTGGTCCCGAGCCGGACCCCTCGCCTTCGGCGGTCGTCCCTCTCGCATCGCGCTCCAGCGGAAGCTCGTCCTTCCGCGACGCTACCGTGACGCCCGCGCCTCTGGCCAGCACCGCGTATTCGGTTGTGAACGAAGTGTACGTGACGGTCCCGGGCTTGCGCCCGCGCTGGCGGGACACCGTGGCGACACATCGTTTCACCGAGGTCGCCGTCGTGCGCGAGGCGGGCGGTCGGTCGACGACGGCGTCGTGATCGTGCTGGCGTTCTGGTCGGGTAACTTCCCCGCGCGCGCGATCACCGGCGCGCTCGAGCTCGCGGTGATCGTCGGCTGGTGGGGCTGGGCGGTCCGGCGGGGGCTGAGCGAAGGTTTCGGCCGGATCAGCGTGCCGAAGCTCTCGGTGGTGCTGGGCCTCACGACGCTGGTCGTCGGATCGAGCATCGGCGTAACGATCCCCGTCGGGCTCATCACGGCGCTCGACCACGCGATGTTCATCGGCGTCATGACCAACGCTCTGTTCGGATGCGTCCTCGCGCTGACCGCGGCGGAGACGCGGGTGTGGCCGTGGGCCGACCACGTCATCTTCTGGGGCCTCAACATCGGCGCCGCGTCATTCCTCGCCGTCCTGGTCTTCGTCGGCACCAGCGCGGGAGCCGGCGCGTTCGCGCACCCTGTCGCCTACACCGCCCCGATCATGGGCCTCTCCGCGCTGCTGGGCGTGGCCACGCTGTCGGTGCGGCTCGGAGAAGGGCGCCGGGCGGTGGCAACGACGAGGCCGGCGCAACGATCCATGGTGTGAGCCCGGGGGCGACGCCGCTCGCGTCGCTGGCGGATCGCGTCCGCCGGGGATCGGATCACAGCTGGGCGCCGCACAGCTCGAGCTGTCCGCTGCCGTATTCCGTGCGGAACGACTGCTGTCGCTGCTCGGATGACCCGTGCGTCCAGCGTTACGGCGACACGCGCCCCTGCGTCTCCCGCTGGATCCGGTCATCTCCCACCGCGCCTGCGGCGTCGAGCGCCGTCGCGATCTCGGCGTCGGTCGGCGCGACGAGGAAGCCCGTGGCCGCCGCGTGGTTGGCCCAGACACCCGCCAGGCAGTCGGCCTGCAGCTCGAGGCGGACCGACACGCTCTGCGGTCCCTGGCCTCCCCCGCCCTGCTGCAGCAGGCCCAGCAGGTCCTGGACGTGATGTCCGTACTCATGCGCCACGACGTAGCCCTCCGCGAATGGGCCGCCCTGCGCGCCAATGCGCGTCTGCAGCTCCTGGAAGAAGGTGAGGTCGAGGTACACCCTCTGGTCGACCGGGCAGTAGAAGGGTCCCTGCGCGGTCGACGCCACGCCGCACCCGGCCCGCGTCTGACCTGAGAAGATCACCGTTTGCGCAGGAGCGTAGGTCTGGCCCCGGCGCGCGAACTCGTCGCTCCAGTACCTCTGGATGCTGTCGACGAAGCCGACGATGCGGCAGTCGTTGCGCCGGTTCGCGTCCGCGCCGGTCTGGCACGAGCTTCGCGTTGGGGTTGAATGAAATCCTGACCTCCCCGGGGCGCAAGACGCGGGCCAGCTGACCCGAGCCGAAGCCGTCGCGAGGACACCGATCGCTCGGCTGCCAACGAGAAGTCTGAGCACAAGGGTGGGGTGCCAGACTTGCTGTCGTGCGCATCCTCGCAGTCAGCGACGTCGTGGCGGATGCCGAATACCAGCCGGGCGTGCGCCCGAGTCCGCCGATCGACCTCGTGCTCAGCTGCGGGGATCTTCCCTATGAGTACCTCGACTACGTCGCCACGCGGCTCGGCGTTCCGCTGTACGCGGTCCATGGGAACCACGACGCGCCCCCGGAGCGGTCGGACGACCCTGAGATCCGGGTGTGGTGGAACGGCATCGACCTGCATGCTCGCATCCGGAACATCGGCGGCGTCCTCGTGGCCGGGCTCGCCGGATCGCCCCGGTACAGCGAGGGTCCGTACCAGTTCAGTGAAGGCGACCTGCGGCTGGCGGTGCTCCGCATGATCCCCTCCCTGGTCTTCAACAAGGTGAGGCGGGGCCGTTGGCTCGATGTGCTCGTCACGCACGCTCCGCCGCGGGGGATCCACGATCATCCTGACCGCGCGCACCGCGGCTTCGAGACGCTTCGCTGGTTCCTGCGGGTCTTCCGGCCGCGCTATCACCTCCACGGCCACTGCCACGTGTACGACGGACGGACCGTCACGCGCACACGCTTTCACGACACGATCGTTCTGAACGCGTACGGAGCACGCGAGCTCGAGCTCGATGCTCGCTGACGGCGCTGCCCACGCCGACTACCGGCGCGCTCGGCGAAAGGCTTTCTGGCGCCGGATCGGGAGCTGGCTCACGCGCGCGGACAACGCCCTCCTCGCGTTCGAAGACGTCCGTCGGCAGCTCAAGCTGCAGACGCAGCACGAGGGCGGGCTGCACGCCGTCCCGATCGCACAGGTCGTGGGCAGCGTCGGGCGATACCGGGACTTCGATCGCGCGTTCCTGCCGCGACAGGTCGCGACCCAGTCGCGATGGGAGAGCATCGATCGCGCGAACATCGAGGGCGTGTCGCTCCCGGCGATCGAGCTGTACAAGATCGGGGACACCTACTTCGTCAAGGACGGCAACCATCGCGTCTCGGTCGCGCGCGAGCGGGGTCAGGCATTCCTGGACGCCCGGGTCATCGAGGTCGACGCGCCGGCCCCGATCACGTCCGCCGAGGATCTCCTGGACTGGGTCCGACGGCAGGACGCGCTGGCCTTCCACGCATCCACGGGGATCGGCCGGCTGCGGCCCGGCGCGCGCATCGATCTCACGCTGCCCGGCCAGTACGAGAAGCTCCTCGAGCACATCTCCGTGCACCGCTGGTACCTCGGCATCGAGGCACAGCGAGAGATCCCGTACGCCGAGGCCGTCGCCAGTTGGTACGACCGGGTGTACCTCCCGACCGTCGAGGCGGTGAGGAGCACCGGCGCGCTGGGCGACTTCCCCAACCGGACCGAGGCGGACCTGTACCTCTGGATAACCGAGCATCACTGGTACGTGCACAAGTCGGGCATGCCCAAACGGCAGCGCCTGGAGGAGCTCGTCAGAGGCTACGCCAAGGATCGCAGCGAACGCCCGCTGAAGCGGCTGCGGCGCTCGATCCCGGTGCCTACCCGGCGTCGCACGGATCCCGCCTAGCGGCGCGACCGATGGCGCTGGCCGGATCGCTGAAGTCGACGCCGCGCCGGGCGCGTTGCCTCGGCCGGGCTGCGGAGCGGACTGGTGTCCGGGTCCGGCTCCCGAAGCGGAAGCGCGCTGGATATTCAGTGCACCGCCCGGAACCTCCTCGCGAGCTCTCAGGTCTCTCTCACGAGGCTCTCATCCCGCGGATCGACAGTGACCCCACGCCCCGATGAGAGGGGCGATCGAAAGAAGGGAGGTCACCGATATGAATATCGCAGGAAAGGGCGTCCTCGCCGCAATGGTCGCGGGCTCGATGCTCGCGGGCGCAGCGATCGGCGCGACAGCGCTCAGGCCGACGGCTGCGGCGGCCGCGGGCACCACGGATGGACGGCACAGCGTCACGGCAGGCGGCACGTTCAAGTCGAACGAGGACCCGGCTCACGAGGCCACGGAGAGCGCCGAACGCGAGGCGCAGGAAGACGCCGGTCAGGCCCCGAGCGCTCCCTAGGGGCGACGCGGCCGGAAGGTGCGGGTGGCCGGCGAACGCGCCACCCGCGCGGGGCGGCGGGATCCGCCACGCGCCGTCCAGGCGATCCGCCCGGCCCATTTTCTTAGCGTCGTCTCACGCAGCACGCGCGTCGCGGTCTCATTCTTGACAGGGTCACCCGAACCGGAGGAAACCAGTGAACGAATCCATCGACCAGACGACGACCGAGCCGGTGGCGGGGGCGCCGATCGCGCCCGCGGCGCCGCCACCCGAGCGGACCTCGCGCGGCCCGGCGAAGTGGCCCGTCGGAGCGCTCGCCATCCTGCTCGTCGGCCTGATCGTGGGCGC
>JALYKU010000178.1 GCA_030774595.1 Chloroflexota bacterium
GGGACCGTCTCCGCGATCGTCGTCGAGCTCGCCCAGGGGGGCGACAACGCGATGATCTACGAGGGCTTCGCCGCGCCCTAGCGGCATGGTGGACCTGCTACGCGGCCGGGGCCGCCGCATCACCGCGGCGGCCCTGGCATTCGCCCTCGCCGGCGCGCTCGTCTTCGGGCTCGTCGCGCGCGAGGGCCGAGAGCGGACGCGGGACGACATCGTGCAGGCGGGCGCGACACCGGCACCGGCGGTGATCGTCCCGTCGACGTCGACGCCCAGCGGGTCGCCCGCCGCGTCCGCGTCGCCGGCGGCATCGGCGGAGCCGATCGCGTCGCCACTCGGCGCGGTGTCAGGCGCGACGCAGGATCCGAATCCTCCGCAGGCGACGTCCGCCCCGCTGGACAAGCCGACCGCCCCGCCGGCGACGCCGACGCCGCCGCCACAGGAGGGTTCGTGGCGCGTGGAGGGCGTTGTGCTCGATGTACGGGGCGATCCGGTCAAGGGCGTATGCGTCGCGGTGGGTCCCAATGGCTGTCAGCCGGTGAACCCGCGGACCGATGAGCGGGGTGTCTATTGGGTCGACCTGCCGCAGGTGACGGTGAACTGGGATTTCCACTTCATCAAGGACGGTTACATCACGGCGGACAAGCGCTTGACACCCACCGCGCCGATCATCTTGAACGTCGTGCTCCGCAGTTGAGCCACGCCGGTCACGGCCACTAGTCTTCCGCCGTGAGCTCGTCCGGAGCGGCGGGATCGCTCGCACGCAGCCTCGCTGCGGTGATGCACGACTCGACCGCCGACGCGTCCACGTACGACGCGCACACGCTCGCGGACGTGCAGCTCATCGCGCTCGCGCGTGAGTCCCGGCATGCGGCGCTCGAAGGCCTGTACGCGGCCTACAAGGAACGCATCTACGGATTCCTGCTTCGCGTCCTCGGCGACGCCGAGGCGGCAGACGACATCACACAGGACACGTTCACGAAGGCGTATGGCGCGCTCGGCCAGCTCGCCAACGAGCAGAAGGTGCTTCCGTGGCTCTACCGGATCGCGAACAACGCGGCGCTCGATGCGATCCGCCGCGAACGCCGCTTCCTATGGCTGGGCCTCGGCAAGCTCGAGGGCACGATGGACGAGCCGCGGAGCTCCGACGAACACGGCCGCGTCCCCGAGCGCGAGCACGTGCAGGCGGTCCTCCGGACCCTTCCCTTGGAGCAGGCGATCGCGCTCCTGCTCCACGCTAGGGAGGGCTATTCGTACAAGGAGATCGCCGGGATCCAGGGCGTCACGATGACGGCCGTGAGGAGCCGGATCGCGCGCGGCCGCGCTGCCTTCATCAAGCGCTACGCGACAAACTAGACCAGCCGTTCGTCCAGACCGCGTGGGGGTACAGGGCGCGCACCTCTCGTTCGAACGCCTTTCGGCCTTCGTCGACCGCGAGGTCGAGCCGGCCGAGCAGCGTGGCGTGCGCGCCCACCTCGACGCCTGCGCGGCGTGTTCCGCCGAGGTCGCGCGCCTCGAAAGCGTCGCGCGCATCCTCGAGGCCCTCCCCGCGGCCGACTGCGCCGCCGCCCTGGAGCTCATCTCGGCCCACGCCGATCGCGAGACGGCTCCGCCCAGCGCGGCGCTGACCGAGCGCCACCTTCGCGACTGCGATGCCTGCCGCGCAGAAATGGACGCGTGGTCCGCGCTCGACGTATCGCTTCGCGCGCTGCCCGCCGCATTCCCTTCCCCGAGGACCGACGCCGCGATCGCCGCGATCGTGCGGCGTGGCGTGCGGCGCTCGCGGCTCGCGCGCACGGCACCTCTGGGTTTGCGCGCGGCACTGGCCGTCGTGACGGCGATCGCGATCACCCTCATCGGCCCGTTCGAGCGCGACGTGGACCTCCAGGACGGCGGCCAGTCGCGCGTGTCCGTCGAGACCCCGCTCTTCGCCGAGGTCCAGTACGCCGTCCTCAACCCACGGACGAACACGCTCTACCTCGCCCAACCGGCGCTCGGCAGAGTCGCCGCGCTCGACGCGACGACGCGCGCGCAGGTCGCGAGCATCGCCGTGGGCGGGCGGCCGACGGCGCTCGCGCTGGACGAGGCCGCCAACGCGATCCTCGTGATGGACGCATCGCTGAAGACCGTCACCGAGATCGACGGCGCCCGCAACACGGTCGGGACCACCACGACTCTGGCGATCGACGGGACGCCGACGGCCATCCACGTCGACGGCGCCAACCGGAAGATCGTCGTGACCGGCGCCGCGTCGGCGCCTTCCGCAGCGCCCCCTCCGATCGCCGGTCGCCCGACCGCGCCGCCCTCGGCGAAAGGCTTCGTGGCCGTGATCGACGGCGGGACCAAGCGACTCGAGACCCAGCGCCCGGTGGATGCGGCGCCGCGAGCGGTCGTCCTGAACGCCGCGGGGACTCGGGCGCTGCTCGTGTCCGCCGACGCGACGATGCTCGTCGATGCAGCGACATACCGGGCGGTCGACAGGC
>JALYKU010000179.1 GCA_030774595.1 Chloroflexota bacterium
CCGCGGTACCGCGTCCGGCCACCGCCGCACCGGTGGCGGCGATCGGCGGCGGGACGCTCGTTCTCGCGTCGTGGTACGGACCTGGGTTCTACGGCAACCGGACGGCGTGCGGCCAGACCTACACCGCGCAGCTCCAGGGTGTCGCCAACCTCACCCTGCCGTGCGGCACGATCGTGACCCTCACCTACGGCGGCCGGACCGTCAGCGTCCCCGTGATCGATCGCGGCCCCTACGTGGCCGGGCGGACGCTCGACCTGTCGAACGCGACCCGCCTGACGCTCGGCTGCCCGGACCTCTGCAGCCTCCTCATGCGCGTCGGCAACTGACCTCTGGCGCTTGCCCAGACCGCTCGCCGATCTGATCGGCTCGACCTGGCGCCCGGACGGAAGCGGCGGGGCGTCACGCACCGCGGCGCGGTCGATCGAGCGCTTCCGATCCCGGCGGCGTCGTGGTCCAGACACGTCCATCGCGGACGTCGGTGCCGGGTCCTTCAGTACCCGCGTCGGACTGAAGCACCGCTCAAGTGCACCATGGCGATCCCGCCTGCGCTCCATGGCGCCGATTGACGTATGCACCGGACATGCCCCGGCTCGGGGTCTGCGCCTTTTCGCGTATCGCTCGCAAAGCCGTCCAGCGTCTGAGCTTGCGCTTGTACGAACACGTAGGGCTTGGGTGCGAGCCTGCCGCGTGTGCCTCTTGCTCGTAAGGCCGTTCGGCGTCCGAGCTAACGCTGGTATGGAACTTGCAACCTACCGCACGCGAAAAAGGCACTGGCTGCCTCGAGCTGCACAATCGCTCGCGTGCGCAAAAGGAGACAGGGATTGCCGCGTAACAAGGGTGCCATGACCGTCGCCGAAGCTGGACGCCGCGGAGGCGCCACCACAGCCCAGCGCCACGGACCGGAGTTCTACGAACAGATCGGAAAAAAGGGTGGCAAGACCACGGCACAGCGTCACGGATCGGACTTTTACGAGCAGATCGGCAAGCAGGGCGGCCAGAAGGTGAAGGAGCTCTACGGCCCGCGCTTCTATGGCCGGATAGGCAAGATCGGCGGCGATGCTGTCTCCGAAAAGTACGGGCACGAGCACTTCGAGGAGATCGGCAAGAAGGGCGGTCAGAAGGTCGCCGAGCTCATCGCAAGAGGCAGACAGGCGACCTAATCACGTCATTCACGTATCAATTGCAACGAAATGAGCTGCGCGAGCCGTTGACACGACGTCTGCGGCTCCTATCGTCCCCTCCTGTACGGGAAGGCGCAATCGGGCCCCGTACGTGTACCGCCAAGCGGACGCCGACCGAGGATTGCCCTCGCGTGCGTGAGAAGGGGACGACAGTGGACGAGTTACCGCGGGTCGCGCTCGTGGCGGTCGAGTGGGAGGACATCACCGCGTACGCGCGGACCGCTCTCCCTGAGGACTTCGAGCCGTACCGCCTCTTGAAGCTGACGTGCGGGCTGCTGTGGAAAGAGACCGATGAGTACGTGGTGATCGTCGGTGACTACGACATCAGCAATGGCGGAAAGGAATACCGCCACAACGACTTTCACATCATCCCGCGAGGCGTGATCCGCGAGCTCGCGGTCCTCCGGCCCGCCAACGAGAGGACCGTTCCATTGGAGGTCGTCGCCGCCCGATAGCGACCGGCGATCCGAGGCGGCGGCGCCACGGTGCCCCGGGGCGCGGGCGTGTCATCCCGCTCGCCCGCCCGTTCGTAAGAGTTAGCGAAGAGACGGAACATGTCAGCCGTTCTCTCGGTATCTATGGCACGGACGACACGCTCGTCGTTGTCGTCCTTGACTGGAGGCGCGCCATGCCCCTTCGCGCGGAGCTCTACTGCTACTTCTGCGGCCACGGCATCGGAGAGGTGCTGGTACCCACCGCGGCACGCCGCCCGACGCCGGAGCAGCTGCGGACCGCCTACGCCGACCGCACACAGAGGCCGCTATGGGACGAGAACTTCCAGCCGCTCTGCCCACGCTGCGGCGGTCAGATGTTCCTCGAGCGCTACGAGCACGAGACCGTTCCACGGGGGGATCGCCAGCTCAAGCGGGCGAGCTGACCGAAGCAAGCCGTCGCCGTTCTCGATGCGCGTGGACGCTCGTTACGCGTTCGCGCTCGGCGCAGCCGCAGGGTGGTGGCTCGGACACGTCCAGAGGCGACGCCCGCCGGCCAGCGTGCGCGCGGATCCCTTCACCGAGCGGCAGCGCGAGATCATCCGTGGCGTCGCGGCCGGGCTGACGACGAAGGAGCTCGCTCAGCGAGCGGGCCTGACGGAGGCCACGGTGCGCACGCACGTGCGCCGGATCCGCGAACAGCTTGGCGCGCCGAACCGCGCGGCCGCGGTCGCCCTGCTCGCAGGTGGGACCGGTCAGGCGCCCGGGGAGCCCTCCAGGCCGAGGCGGTCCGCCACTCCCGTCAGGGCGCGGACGACCTCCGCGACGAGCTCCTCGAAGGGCATGCCCAGCCCCTCGGCGCCCTTCTCCATCATCTCCCGGCTGACCGCCCGGGCGAACGCCTTGTCCTTCATCTTCCTGCGCACAGCCGCGGCGTCGACGTCGGCCACGCGCTTGGACGGGCGCACCAGGGCGACGGCCGTCACGAAGCCCGATAACTCATCCACCGCGTAGAGGCTCTTCTCCATCGGCGTCAGGCGCGGGATGCCGAGGTGGTCGCCGTGCGACTGGATGGCGTGGACGATCTCCCCCGGCACGCCCGCCTGCTCGAGGATCGGCTTCCCGTTCTGCGGATGGCCGGCCGGATCGCGCTCGTAGTCGAAGTCATGGAGGAGGCCGGTGATCGCCCAGCGCTCCGCCTCGCCGCCGAAGCGCCGCGAGAAGTGGCGCATGGAGGCCTCCACCGCGAGCCCGTGCTTACGCAGGCTGTCGCTCTGCGTGTGTTCGCAGAGCAGCGCCCACGCCTCGTCGCGCGTCATCTCGCGGCCGCGAGCTCGGTGGGAATACCGGCCGCCGCTTCGGAGAGCGCCTCGATGATCGCCCGGCAGAACGCCGGCAGGTCATCCGGGCGGCGGGAGGTGATGAGGTTGCCGTCGCGCACGACCTCGCGGTCCTCGAAGCGCGCCCCGGCGGCGACGAGATCGTCCCGGATCGAGTGGAAGCAGGTGATCCGGCGATCCCGGGCGATCCCGGCGGAGACAAGCATCCAACCCGCATGGCAGATCGCCGCGACGATCTTGCCCGCGGCGTCGGCCTCGCGGACGAGCCGGACCAGCTGAGGATCGCGGCGCATGTGATCGGGCGCGTAGCCGCCGGGGATCACCACCGCGTCCACGTCGCCCGCGGCGATCTCGGCGCTCGAGCGCTCGGCGCGGGCGGGATAACCGTGCTTGCTCGCGTACGTCTCCCCGGCCTTGGGGCCGACGAGGACGGTCTGGGCACCGGCCTCGCGCAGCCGATACAGCGGATACCAGAGCTCGAGATCCTCGTAGAGCTTCTCGACGAGGATCGCCACGGTGCGGCCACGGAGTTCATCCATCAGTGCTGTACCTCCAGCCTGTCATCGTATCGAAGGCGGTGTACCCTCGAGCGCGTGATCCAGCTGACGCCCACAGCCGCGGCGAAGCTCCACGAGCTGCGCGACGCCGGCCAAGCGCAGCAGGTCCTGCGCCTATGGGTGGCCGGCCGAACATGCTGCGGCTACTCGTACGGTCTCGCCTTCGACGCGGCGGCCGATGCCGAGGACGAGGTGGTCGAGCGAGAAGGCATCGCGGTCGCCGTGGATCCGCGCAGCCTGCCGTTCGTGAAAGGGGCGACGATCGACTTCGTCGACGCGTTGATGGGTGCGGGCTTCACGGTCCGCGATGCCAGCGTCGGCACCAGCTGCGCCTGCGGCGGGCGGTAGTCCAGCCGCCCGGACCCCGTGACCGGTTGTGGCTGTCTCGCGGTCATCGCGGCGGTCGTCGGCCTCATCATCGTCTTCCTCCGGGGCTCCACCGACACCGGTGAGCCGATCGAGCAGGGCTAGCGGTGGGGACGATCGCCATGAGAGGCAAGAGAGCGCACCTGCAGCTCGTCACGGTGCCCCGGCCCGACCTGCTGACGGCGATCGCGGGGGCCGTTCGCGGCGGCGCCGACAGCGTGCAGCTGCGCGACTGTGACGCGAGCGCTCACGACATGTACGCGCTCGCACGCGATGCCGTTCACGCGTGCGCGGATGCGGGAGCGGCGGTCTTCGTGAACGACCGCGTCGACGTCGCGCGAGCGACGGGCGCGAGCGGCGCGCATCTCGGATCGGACGGCCTTCCGCTGCAGGCGGCCCGCGCGGTGCTGGAAACGTGGCAGCAGGTCGGCGTGTCGGTGCACTCCATCGAGGAAGCGATCGCCGCAGCCCGCGGCGGAGCGGACTACCTGGTCTACGGACACGTCTACCCGACCGCATCCCACCCGGGCGAGCCCGGGCGTGGCATACCGGCGCTGCGCGCGGTGGTCGTAGCGGTGGACATCCCGGTCCTCGCGATCGGGGGGATCGATCCGGGGCGCGTGCCTGAGGTGATGGCCACGGGGTGCGCCGGGGTCGCGGCGATCAGCGCCGTCCTCGATCGGAGCGACCCCGAGCTCGCGGCCCGCTCGCTGCGCGCCGCATTGGATGCGAGCGGCGAGCCCGGGCGCAGTTTTCAAGCGGCCGAGACGCGGCGCCCCGGTTGCGAGAAACTGGACTCATGACGATCACGCTGAATGGCGATCGGCGCACGCTCGAGCGCGACACGACGGTCGCGACGCTCCTCGCCGGTGAGGGGCTGCCGCCGGCCGGGGTCGCCGTCGCCGTCAACGGCGACGTCGTGACGCGCGACCGCTGGGCGCAGACGCCCGTGGGGGCGGGCGATGAGGTCGAGGTGATCCGGATCATCCAGGGCGGCGCCGACGACGATGGCGGCGACGTGCTCGTGATCGGCGGACAGCGTTTCACCTCGCGGCTCTTCACGGGGACGGGGAAGTTCGCGAGCGGCCCGCTCGCCGCAGCGGCGCTCGCGGCGTCGGGCACCGAGCTCGTGACGGTCGCCATCCGCTACGTCGACCTCGAGCACCCTCGCGACAGCGGCGTGCTCGAGGGCGTCGACCTCGAGCGGTATCGCCTCCTGCCGAACACCGCCGGCGCCACCAACGCCGAGCACGCGGTGAAGATGGCGCGGCTCGCGCGCGCGGCCACGGGGACGGACCTCATCAAGCTCGAGGTCATCGGCGACAAGCAGTACCTCTGGCCCGACAACGCTGAGACCATCGTCGCGACGAAGCAGCTGACGCGCGAGGGCTTCGTCGTGCTGCCCTACGTCAGCGCGGATCTCGTGACGGCCCTTCGGCTCGAGGAGGCCGGCGCCGCGACCGTGATGCCGCTCGCGTCGCCGATCGGTTCGGGCCAGGGCTACAACGACTGGGTCGGCATCGAGCGCATCGTGCGGCGCGTCTCGCTGCCGGTCGTCGTCGATGCCGGCATCGGCGTGCCGAGCGAGGCGGCGATGGCGATGGAGCTCGGAGCCGCGGCCGTCCTGGTCAACACCGCCATCGCGCGGGCCAAGGATCCTGTCGCGATGGCGCACGCGATGAAGCTCGCGGTGATCGCCGGCCGGATCGCGTACCGGGCCGGCCGGATGTCGCGCCGCACCGACGCCGAGCCCTCCAGTCCACAGCACGGAGTGCCCAAGGCGCCGACCGCGGCCTGAGGGCCCCTCCCGGTGATGGGCCGCGGCGCCGCGAGCGACCTTCCCGGATCGGCCGACGTGGCGATCCTCGGCGCCGGGGTGATCGGGTGCGCCATCGCCGACGCGCTCTCGGGACGCGGGCTCTCCGTCGCCGTGCTCGACCCGACCGGCGTCGCCGCCGGCGCGTCAGCGGGAGCCGCGGGCCTGCTCGCGCCTCTCGTGGAGGCGCCCGGGCCCGGGCCGTTCCTCACGCTCGGGCTGGCCTCGCTCCAGCGCTTCCCGCGGCTCTCGGAGGAGCTGCATGAAGAGACGGGGATCGATGTCGGCTGGCGCGAGCGCGCGACGCTGCGAGTGGCGGAGACCGAGCAGGAGGTCGCGGAGCTGCGCGCGCGCGTCGCTTGGCAGAGCGCGCAGGCCCTGGAGGTCGAGTGGCTCGACGCGGCCGCCCTCCGCGACGCCGAGCCGCTGCTGCGGGAGGGAGTCGCCGGCG
>JALYKU010000180.1 GCA_030774595.1 Chloroflexota bacterium
GCTCAACTCGCGCCCGCCTTCGATGGTTGACGCGTGAAGCGAACCGGTGCCAAGCAGTGGATGAGGAGGCCGCGCCTGCAAGTCACGGTCAAGACGCTCGAGTCGATTGAGGACTCGCCCCATCCGCATGATCGCGTCGCGTCCATCTTTCGGGCGGCTGCCGTGCGCCGCGCGTCCGCGCGTCTCGATGGTGGCCCACGCGAACCCCTTGTGGCCAACGCCGATCTGCAGGTCGGTCGGCTCGGTGACGATCGCGCCGTCCGCCTTCCAGCCGCCGACCAGCGCGTCCGCGCCAATGCTCGCGTATTCCTCGTCGACGACGGCGGCAATCACAATTCGGCCTTTCCGCCAGCCGCCCGCGCGCGCGACGCGTGCCGCGTCGATCATCGCGGCCACGCCACCTTTCATGTCCTGCGCGCCGCGACCGTACAGCCGCCCGCCGCGCTCGACCGGATCGAAAGGGGCCTCCATGCCGGCCACGCCAACCGTGTCGGTGTGCCCGCAGAACATCAGCGATCGGCCTCGCTCGATGCCCTCGAGCACGCCGATGACGTTGGGCCGCCCGGGCGAAACCTCCTGCACCTGCACGTCCAGCCCCATGCGGCGCATGTGCGCGGCAATCGCCTCCCCCACCTGTGCTTCGCCCGCGGCCCCTGGTACCAGTGATGGGTTGACCGAATCGATCGCGATGAGATCGCGCAGGAGGGAGATGACTGGATCGGTCATGTATTAAAACGTCGCGCCCTGGCGCTCCTGGTATTAAAACGTCGCGCCCGGTAGGAGCACTCCTGATGACGGATGCTCGGCGGCGACTGTATCATGCGCGGATGGATCTTTCTGGCCGCGTCGCGGTGGTGACGGGGGCTTCGTCCGGGATCGGACTGGCCATTGCGCAACATCTTGCCCGTGAAGGCGTCGGCGTCGTGCTCGGGGCGCGCCGGGCCGATCGGCTCGACGACGCGGTTCGTGGAATCCGCGCGGCGGGCGGTCGCGCGGACTACCTCGTCATGGACGTCACGTCCGAGACCAGCGTGCAGCATCTCGTGCAGCATGCACGCGACCGACTAGGGCGGCTCGACATCATGATCTGTAACGCCGGCTTCGGGTTTTACGGCACCGTCGAAGAGACGCCCGGCCCCATCATGCAGCGCATGATGGATGTGAACTTCATGGGAACCTTCTACGGCGCGCGCGCGGCGCTGCCGATCTTCCGCGCGCAGTCGCACGGCCACTTAATCGTCATCTCGTCGATCGTCGGCCAGCGCGGCATCCCCCTGATGAGCGGGTACAGCGCGACGAAAGCGGCGCAGGTCGCGTTCGTCGAGTCCTTGCGGGCGGAGTTCAGCGCCACGCGCATCGCCGTCAGCGTGGTGATGCCCGTCTCGACCGCCACCGAATTCCGCTACGCGATGGAGCGCGACTACGGGCACTCCGTCTCCGGCCTCGGGCCGACGCAGTCGATGGACGACGTGGCCCTGGCGGTGGTCCGATGCGTGCAACGACCGCGCGCCGAGGTCTATCCGCATGCGTCCGCGCGCGCCCTGACGATTGTCAACGCGATCTTGCCGGGGTTGACCGACAGGATCGTCCGCAAATACGGGCGGCGCCGCGAGGGCCGGTGAGTCCAGACGAGCCGAACGTCGAGACCGCGGCGGCCATCGCCAGGCGCGTGCGCGACGAGGGCGGCCGCGCGCTCGTCGTCGGCGGGTGGGTGCGCGATAGAGTGATGGGACGGCCGTCCAAGGACCTCGATCTGGAGGTCTACGGCCTCCCAGCCGACCGCGTCAAGGCGCTGCTCGGCGCGTTCGGCAGCGTCAACACCGTGGGGGAGAGCTTCACGGTCTACAAGGTCGCCGGCGTGGATGTCGCGTTGCCGCGTCGCGAGTCGAAAACCGGCCGCGGCCACCGTGCGTTCGAGGTCGAAGGCGATCCACATCTCTCGTTCGACGACGCGGCGCGACGACGCGACTTCACCGTCAACGCCATCGCGTGGGACCCACTGACGAACGACATTATCGATCCCTTCAAAGGTCAAGAGGATCTCGCCGCCCGCATGCTGCGAGCCGTTGATGCCCGGACGTTCGGCGACGACAGCCTGCGCGTGTTGCGCGCGGCGCAGTTCGCCGCTCGCTTCGAATTCCGGCTGGACGGCGCCACACGGGATCTCTGCCGGCAGATACAGCTCGACGACCTTCCAGCGGAGCGAATCTGGGGAGAAATCGAGAAGCTGCTGCTCCTGGCGGCGCGGCCGTCGATCGGATTCGAACTGGCACTCGATCTCCTCGTCATCGACCGCCTCTTCCCGGAGATCAAAGCGCTCGTCGGCTGCCCACAAGAGCCCGACTGGCATCCCGAGGGAGACGTGTGGGTGCACACGCTGATGGTCATCGACCAGGCACGCACGCGCATCGACGATCTCGATCGCGCGCGCCAGATCGTGA
>JALYKU010000181.1 GCA_030774595.1 Chloroflexota bacterium
GCGAAGACGTCGCTTTCGCTCGATGAGGTGCTCGACTTCTGCCGTGGCCGCATGGCTGTGAACGTCGAGCTCAAGAGCGACAAGGATGAGGCCCGCGCGCGCGAGACCGGAGCCGCCGTCGCCGCTCGCCTGGCCGCGCGCGGGCGCGGCGACTTCTATATCTCCAGCTTCTGGTGGTCCGCGCTCGAAAGCGCCCGAAGCACCGCGCCGACTGTTCGTCGCGCGTTCCTCTTCTCCGATTCCCCCGACCGCGCGGCGCTCCTCGCGAGCGCGAAGGCGCAGGGGCTCTGGGCGCTGCACCCCGAGCGCATGTACGTGACGCAGGAGCTGATCAAGGCGGCGCACGCGGCGTCGCTGCGCGTCAACACGTGGACGGTGAACGACGCGAAAGAGATCGCGACGTTCCGCAACTGGTCCGTCGACGGGATCATGTCCGACTTTCCGGAGCGCGTGCCCAAGGACTAGGCAGCCCGTCATTCCGAACCAGATGGCGCGACATCTGGTCTTATAGGTAGCAGTGCGTGCCGCTCTTGCATTCACCCTGTCGCTCGGCCTGGTGGTCGGCTGTGCGCAGCCGTCGACGCCTACCGCGAACCCATCGAGCATTCCCTCGGGTGCGGCGGCCTCGCAGGCCGCTACCGGCGTGCCGTGTGCTCCCGCCATCCCAGCGCTGGGCTCCGGAATCGCCACGCTGACGCTCCTTCCACATGCCGTGGGCACGCAAGTGATCTTTGGGCTCGACGGGTCCTTCGTAGCAAGTGCCTACGGCTACCCGCTAGGCGCCAATTGGCATTGGTCGGAGCTCGACAGAGACGGCACGCTCCTGCGCGAGTTCGAGTGGCGGCAGGTCGGGATCATTCAATCACCGGACGGCAGCCGGCTCGCATACGGCGGCCAAGATCCAGTGACTGGAAAGACGGGGCTGTTCGCACGCGAGCTGAGCGGGCCAGAACGCTTCGTCGCGCAGATCGACGGGCGCGCGTACGGTTGGCTCGACGCCGACCACGTCCTGGTCGAATCCCCTACAGAGTTGGGCCCGGTTCGTGCGATCGACATACGCGCGGGCACGGATCGGATCGTTTTCGCTCCGCCGCCACCGCCGACCCCGAAGGCCGCCGACAGTGATTACGACTCCTTCTCGCTGACCGCGGATCTACGTTGGGCCGTCTTCACTCGTACCACTGCCAACGGCGTCGTCCTGCGTCAAGATCTATACGACGTCGTCCGACAGACCTATGTGCCCGGCGTGAGCCTGGGCACGAAAGACATTCGGGTCGCACCCGCTGGTGACGTCGCGCTGTGGGTCGAGGGCAGCGAGCTGCGAGCGATGCACTTCTGCGATCGCAAGGTAACGACGATCGGCAGCGTTCCAGCATCGTCGAGTGGGCTCCGGAGCTTCGCATGGAGCACCGACGGTCGCTTCGCGTCATTCTCGTTCGGCGACACAAACGAAGAGAACGGTCCCGAGCGGATCGTGGTCGTCGACCTTTGGCGCGGAGCGATCGCCGAGATCGATCGGCCCTGGGGCTATATCCGGCAGTGGTCACCAGATGGGCGCTTCGTTGTGCTCACCAGGCGCGGCTACCACGTGAGCTCAACCAAGCTGGCGACGTTCGAGTTCAGATGACCGCGCCGCGAGAGGTCGATCTCAGTGCCCACCCACGCGAACGCTCGACAGCACGCTGCCAGTCCGCGTAGAGCTGCTCGCGCTGGTCGGCTGATAACTTCGGCTCGTAGCGCGCCGCGATCGCGCGTTTCTTTCGCAGCTCATCCGGTGATTGCCAGACGCCAACGGCGAGACCCGCGAGGAAGGCGGCCCCGAGCGCCGTCGTTTCGCGTATCGCCGCGACCTCCACCGGGATCCCGAGCAGGTCCGACTGGAACTGCATCAGAAAGCGATTGGCCGTGCCACCGCCGTCGGCGCGTAGAACATCGATCGGCTGTCCGGCCGCGCGCATCGCTTCGACGAGGTCGCGCGTCTGGTACGCGATGCTTTCGAGCGTCGCGCGCGCGATGTGCGCGCGCGTGGTCCCGCGCTCGATCCCGATCATCAGACCGCGCGCGTACATGTCCCAGTGCGGCGCGCCGAGACCGGTGAACGCGGGCACGAAGTAGACGCCGTCGTTGCCGCCAAGGCCCGCCGCGAGCGCCTCCGTCTCGTCCGCGCTCTTGATGATGCCGAGACCGTCGCGCAGCCACTGCACCGCCGCGCCCGTGACGAACGCGCTGCCTTCGAGGGCGTAGCGCAGTCCCTCGCCGATGTCCCACGCGATCGTGGTCAAGAGACCGCCGCGCGCCGGTGCCGCGGTCGCGCCGGTGTTCGCAAGGAGGAAGCACCCGGTGCCGTAGGTGTTCTTCGCCTCGCCCGCCGCGAAGCAGGTCTGTCCGAAGAGCGCGGCCTGTTGATCGCCCGCGATCCCGGCGATCGGCAGAGCCTTGCCGAAATGCGCGGGATCGGTCTCTCCGACGACACCCATCGAGGGCACCGGTTTCGCGAACATCGCGCGCGGCAGGTCGAGCGAAGCGAGGAGCTCGTCGTCCCACCGCCGCCGGTGGATGTCGAAGACCATGGTGCGCGAGGCGTTCGACACATCGGTCACGTGGACGCGGCCGCCTGTGAGTTTCCACACCAGCCAGGTGTCGATCGTTCCACACAGGAGCTCGCCCGCCGCGGCGCGTGCCTGCGCGCCCCGGACCTGATCGAGGATCCAGCGTACCTTCGTCGCGGAGAAGTACGCATCGATGACGAGGCCGGTGCGCTCGCGCACCAGCGCCTCGAGCCCTTGCGCGCGCAGCGCTTCGCAGATCTGTGCACTCGCGCGGCTCTGCCACACCACCGCGGGATGGATGGGCCGGCCCGTCGCGCGCTCCCAGACGACGGTCGTCTCGCGCTGATTCGTGATCCCGATGGCGGCTACGTCCTTCGGACCGATGCCCGATGCGGCGAGCGCCTCGCGGCCGACCGCGACAGTCGTCGCGAAGATCTCGTCTGGGTCGTGCTCGACGTGTCCAGATGCGGGGTAGCTCTGGGCGATCTCGCGGTCCGCACTGCCCCGAACGGCGCCCGTCGCATCGAAGACGAGCGCGGCCGAGCCGGTCGTTCCCTGGTCGAGGGCCAGGACGAAGGTCATGTCACGCTGAAGCGCCGCATCGGCTCGATCTCGCGACAGTAGGCGTCGATCTCGGTCTTGCGCCGCGCGGCATCCCAGCCGAGAAGTGGCCCGATCAGGTCGGCGACCGCGTCGATGCAGTCGAGGCCCTGGCATGCGGCGAGGCCCAGCGCGGTCCGCCGCAGCAGCACGTCGCCGATCGTGCGCGCCCACTCGCGCCGCACGGCGTGGACCATCTCGGCGGCGACGCCCATGTGATGCGGGCAGAGCGGCGCTGCGAGTGCTGGATCGCCCGAGGCGAGAGCTGCGATCTCGCGCGCCCGCGATCCATCCGCGCCCGGCAAGGGAGTGATCGCGGTCGATGAGGCTTGCTGTGCGGGCTTCGGCTGAGCTGCGAGCTTCCGCGCTGCGAGGTCGGTCACCTCCTCGGCGATGGCGCGGTACGCGGTGATCTTTCCTCCGAGGACGGACAGCACGCCGGCGATGCCGTCGCGGCGCGCGTGATCGAAGAGCGCGTGCTTGCGTGATACCTGGCCCTCGCTCACCCCTTCCTCGCGCACCAGCGCGCGCACGCCGGCCCAGGTGAAGTAGATCTGGTCGAACGGCGCGTTGGGGAACGCCCGCCGCGCCTCCTGCTGCAGATAGCGCACGTCGTCCTCGGTCGCCGTCGCGTCCGCCGGATCACCGTCGTAATCGGTGTCCGTTGTGCCCACGATCGTCGCGTCGAGCCAGGGCAGGACAAAGAAGAGCCTGCCGTCACGCTTCGCGAAGAGGACGTGGGCCTGCTTCGTGGCGCGCGGTGTGACCAGGTGGATGCCCTTTGTCAGGCGGAGCAAGGGCTTTGGCTCCTTGCGCAGCGGCGCGATGGTCCGATCGAGCCACGGCCCGGTCGCGTTGACCGTCAGTTGCGCGCGCACCTCGAGATCAGCGTCAGCGATCCGGTCGCGCACGACGGCGCCCGTGACACGCTCGCCCTCGCGAAGGTAGGCCGTCGCTCGAGCATGGTTGAGCACCAAGGCGCCATGGTCCGCGGCATCGACGACGTTCTCGATGACCAGGCGCTCCACCAGCGGGACCTGCGCGTCGTAGAAGCGCCATGCGCCCGTCAGCCCGTCCGGGTCGAGTGCCGGTTCGGCCGCGAGCGTTTCGTCGCGATCGAGCCATTTCCGCTTTGGCAGAGTCTTGTCCAGTGAGAGCGCGTCGTACAGCTGCATGCCGATGCGCAGCTTGAATTGGTACCAGAGGCTGGGACGGTAGAACGGCAGCAGGAAGGGGAGCGGGAAGACGAGGTGCGGCGCGATGCGCAGGAGGATCT
>JALYKU010000182.1 GCA_030774595.1 Chloroflexota bacterium
GGCCTACGCGGCCGCCGACGTCTTCGCACTGCTCTCGACGCGGGAGACGTGGGGCGTGGTGGTCAACGAGGCCACGGCATCAGGGCTGCCGCTCGTCCTCTCGGACCGCGTCGGCGCGGCGTACGACGTGCTCCGTGACGGCGAGAACGGCTTTCTCGTCGGCGCAGGAGACGTGGACGCGACGGGCGAGGCGTTCAAACGTCTCGCCGCGGCCGCCGGTCTGCGGACGCGGGCCGGCGAGCGGTCACGCGAGCTCGTGCGCGGCTGGGGTTACGAGCCTTCAGTCGAGAGCTTCGTCGCCGCCGTGCGCGACGCCGCCGCGCGGTAGATCTCCTCCTGCAGGTCTGCGACGCGATCCCAGGACGTGCGCCGCGCGGCTGCCACGCCGCCGCGCGCCAGACGTTCTCGCAACTTCGCGTCCGAGAGCACGCTCCGTACCGCGTCGACGACCGCGGCACCGTCATAGGGAACGATGAGTGCCTCGCCGTCCTCGAAGAAGCCTGCGATGCCGCAGCGGTCGGTGACGACGACCGGCGTGCCGGCTGCAGCGGCTTCCGCGGCCACCATTCCGAAGCTCTCGCCCGCGGAAGCGAGAACGAACACGTCGGCCTGCGGGTAGAGGTCTCGCGGCGGCTCCTCCGTCACGGCCAAGGTGTGAACCCTGCCGGCCGTTGCGGCCGCGGACTGCGCCTCTTGCAGCAGCGCTGTTGCACCGTGGCGGTCATCAGGTCCGGCGACGACGAGGTGCGCTTCGGGAATTTGCCGCGCGGCTTCGATGAGGTGCTCGATTCCTTTGCCCGCGGCGATCCTGCCGACGTACAAGATGAGCGGCGCCTCTGCGGGGATGCGCAGCTGCGTGCGCAACGCGCCGTTCGCGGTGCCGCCGCCGGGCTCCGGGAAACCGTTGCCGCGCACGTGCACTTTCCCGGGATCCACGCCGCACGCGATCACAGCGTCGCGCTCGCGCGGAGACGCGACGACCACTGCCGCAGCGCCGCGCGCGACGCCGCTGTAGAGCGTCCCGTCGAGCGCCCGCTTGAGCAACACCTTGCGCAGCCGTGGCTCGAACATGCCGAGCGGCTCGAAGACGTAGGGCACGCGTCTTACCCGGCACCACGCGGCGGTGCCGGTGGTGACCGGGTCGCGGAAGCCGAAGATGTGCACGACGTCCGGCCGGTGCAACCGCGCCAGCGCGACGGGAAGCGTCGGCGTGATCCCCATCCACCGGTAGCGAAGCGGCGTGGCGAGATAGTGGACGGTCGCACCGTCCACCAGCTCCACGGCCGACCGGGACGCAGGACGCTGCTCGAGGTCGACGATGGTCGTCGTGATCACGTCGACGGTGCGTCCACGGGCCACCAGGCGGCGGACGAGCTCCCCGGCGGCGACGACAGGACCGCCGAACGCGCGTGACGGCGCCCAGACGGGCGCTGCAAAGAGGATTCGAAGGGGTCTGGACGCCACGGGTGAGAGGCTAGCCTTGAACGGATGGGGAGAATGCGGCTACTGGTTCTGAACCAGTACTACTGGCCCGGCGTCGAGGCGACGGCGCAGCTCCTGACCGAGCTGTGCGAGGCGCTGGCCCAGGACATGGACGTCCGTGTTGTCACCGGAGTCCTGCATGGCCACGAGGACGCGCCGCGGGAGGCGGTGCACAACGGCGTCGAGATCGTGCGCGTCCCGTCGACCTCGTTCGAGCGCTCGAAGATCGCGGCTCGGGCGTCGAACTACCTCACCTATCTCGGCAATGCGCTGCTCAGTGGTCTGCGCGGACCGAAGCCAGACGTGGTCCTGTGCATGACCGACCCCCCGATCGTCGGTGCCATCGGGCTCGCCGTCGCGCGCCGCTACCGCGTGCCGCTCGTCGTGATCAGCCAGGACGTCTTCCCGGAGATCGCAGTACAGCTCAAGCGGCTCGAGAATCGTGCCGTCATGAGCGTGCTCAGAGGGCTCGTTTCGCTCTATCTCCGGCGAGCGGATCGCATAGTCGCGATCGGGGACACGATGCGCCTTCGGCTGGAGGAGAAGGGAGCCCCACCGGGGCGCGTGCGCGTGATACCCAACTGGGTCGACACCAAGCGGCTCGAGCCCTCCCTCGGCGGGAACGAATGGGCCAAAGGGTTTGGTCTCGACAAGAAATTCGTCGTTATGCACAGCGGCAACGTCGGCCATGCCCAGGACCTCGATTCGCTCGTCCGCGCCGCCACGTTCCTCCGCGATCTCGACGACCTGCGGATCGCGATCATCGGCATGGGCGCGCGTCACGCGGAACTCGTTGCGTTGGCCTCGCAGCTCGAAGTCGACCAGGTCCAGTTCCTCTACTACCAGTCGCAGGGCGTCCTGCCGCACTCGCTCTCCGCTGCCGACATCCATGTGGTCGGTCTCGCCCCCGGGCTCGCTGGCTACGTCGTCCCCAGCCGGCTTTACGGAATTCTTGCGGTTGCAAAGCCGGTGATCGTCGCGGCGGACGAGGAGAGCGAGACTGTGCAGGTCGTGCGGCAGGCGGACTGCGGCATCGTTGTGCCGTCTGGACGTCCTGAACTGCTCGCACGCGCGATCCGCGACGCGCACGACGGCAGATACGACCTGGAGGCGATGGGGGCGCGCGGGCGTGAGTGGGTCGAGCGCGAGGCCGATCGTTCCGTCGCCGTGCGCCGCTACCGCGACCTTCTGTTCGAACTTGCGTCCTAGCGTCCTCGCGGCCGCTCTCGTCGCCGCATTCGCGTTGGTCGCGGGCTGGAACGCCTACAAGTATCCGAGTGGCGCCGGTTACGACGTGCGCCAGCATCGCGAGTACGCCGACCTGCTGATCCACCACGGCGAGATTCCCGGCCCGGAGTCGCGCAGCGAGTACTACACGCCGCCCGTGTTCTATGCGCTTGCCGGTGTGGCGACCGTCGTCGGTGAGCACGTTCATGCCGGAGATCCGCACAAGCTGGGTCAGGTGCTGAACTGGTTCGTGCTGCTCGCGACCGCCGGTGTGCTGTGGCTGCTCGCACGCGAGCTGTTTCCGCGCCGTCCATGGTTGCAGCTCTCCGCGCTCGCGTTCTTCTGTTTCTTACCGGTCGTCCTGCGCGTGGGCGCGATGTTCCATCCCGAGCCGTTGTCGATGCTCCTGTGCGCGGTCGCGCTGCTGCTCGCGACACGCATGCTCGGCCGCCACCAGTACAGCTGGCAGTTCGCCGTGGCAACGGGCGTCGCGCTGGGGCTGGCGCAGCTGGTGCGCGCCTTCTCGCTCTGGACCTTCGCGGCCGTGGTGCTCGGGTTCGCGGCTGCGCGCGCGTGGAGGCCGTTGCTCGTGATCGTCGTCGCGACTGTGGTGGTCTCGGCGCCCTGGTACGTCCGGCAGGCGATCGAGTACGGCAATCCGGTCTTCGACCGCCCCACGAAGCAGGAGGCGATCTGGGACCGGCGCCCGGCTCGGTTCTACGTCGGCCTCGGGCTGCCGGACGTCGTCACCGATCCGATCCGGCCGCACTTCCGCAACGAAGCGATCCCGACGACGTACAGCGAGGTCTGGGGCGATTACTTCGGCGTCTGGAGAGGGAGTCGCGAGCGCCAGAGCATTCTCGGCCTGCTGCCGACGCTGCTCGCCGTCGTGGGCTGGGCCGTCCTGTTGGCACGGTCGTGGCGAGTGCCCGCGCGCTTGCCGGCCGCTCTGCTGCCGGGACTCGGGATCCTGGGCTACCTCTATTTCACGATCAGCTATCCGACGCCGGACGGGGACGTTCTGAAGGCGAGTTACATGCTCACGACAGCGCCGGCCTGGGCGCTCGCCTTCGGCTATGCG
>JALYKU010000183.1 GCA_030774595.1 Chloroflexota bacterium
CGCCGCCGACGCCTGGGCCGGCGATGGGCGCGACGCGCCGCAGGGCCGGCTCGACGATGACCAGCATCATCAGCAGCGTTCCCGTGAACAGCGCCGCCGCCGTATCCCGGCTCCCCCCGAGCGCGTCCGCGAGCCGGTCACCGCGCACGAGGCCGGGAGCGGCCGTCAGCGCGATGATGCCGACCCCCAGATCGAGGCCGATCGCGGAGCTGACTGCGGGACCGATCGCCACGGCCGCGATGACGAACAGCGCCTCCGGCAGGACGAGCCCCACCAGGTTCCGCCGCCGCCGGAAGGCCAGGAGCGCGACGAGCGGAGTGCGTGCCCCGACGGTGAAAAGCAGGCCGAGCAAGGCGATGCCGGCGGCCGTCGCCGGGGACGGAAGCGTGAGGTCAGGCGAGGCCGAGCCGCTCCCTCACGTGCGCGGCGACGCCGGTGATCGGTACGCGCACCTGCGACATGTCGTCGCGATCGCGGACGGTGACCTCGCGGTCGTTCAGCGACTCGAAGTCGACCGTCACGCAGAACGGCGTACCGATCTCGTCCTGGCGGCGGTATCGCCGGCCGATCGCCTGTGTGTCGTCGTACGTCGTCATGAAATGCGGCCGGAGCTCGGCCCAGACGCGGCGCGCGACCTCGCTCAGCTCCGGCTTCTTCGACAGCGGCAGTACCGCCACCTTGTATGGAGCGAGGGCTCGGTGCAGCCGGAGGACCACCCGCGTCCCCTCCTTGTCGGGCTCCTCGTCGTACGCCGCGCACAGGAACGCCAGGGTCGCGCGGTCCGCGCCGACGGACGTCTCGACGACATGCGGGAGGAACCGCTCGCCGCGCAGGTCGTCGAAATAGGAGAGGTCCCTGCCCGCGAACTCCGCATGCCGGCGGAGATCGAAGTCCGTGCGGTTGTGCACGCCCTCGAGCTCCTTCCACCCGAAGGGATAGCGGAACTCGATGTCCACCGCGCGGGCCGCGTAGTGCGCGCGCTCGTTCTCGGCGTGCTCGCGCGTCCGCAGCAGATCGTCGGGCACGCCGAGGTCCGCGTACCAGCGTTGGCGCGCGGCAAGCCATTCGTCGTACGCGCGCGCCGCCTCGTCCGGCCGGCAGAAGTACTGCATCTCCATCTGCTCGAACTCGAGCGAGCGGAAGATGAAGTTCTTCGGAGTGATCTCGTTGCGGAACGCCTTCCCGATCTGGGCGACGCCGAACGGCAGCCGGCGTCGCGTGGCCTGCTGGACGTTCTCGAAGTTGACATAGATGCCCTGCGCGGTCTCGGGCCGCAGCCAGGCGACGGAGGCCGAGTCCTCCGCGGGGCCGACGAACGTCTTGAACATCAGATTGAAGCGCCGAGGATCGGTCAGCTTCCGCTCGCCGCAGTTCGGGCAGGCTGTCGTGGAGAGATCCGCGGCTCCGCTGCGCCACGCGTCCGCCAGCGCCTCTCCATCCGGAAGCTCGTCCATGCGGTAGCGGTGACGGCAGTTCCGGCACTCGACCAGCGGATCGGTGAAGTTCTCGACGTGACCGGAGGCCTCCCACACGCGCGGATGCATGAGGATCGCCGCATCGAGGCCGACGATGTCGTCGCGCAACTGCACCATCGCTCGCCACCAGGAGCGCTTCACATTGTTCTTCAGCTCCACCCCGAGCGGGCCGAAGTCCCACGTGGAGGCCGCGCCGCCATAGATCTCGCTCGACGGGAACACGAAGCCCCTGCGTTTGGCGAGCGAGACGATCTTGTCGATGACGGCGGGGTCCGTCGCCAGGCGCGCGGTGTTCGCGGTCGTCATGCGGGGGCGGCGGAGGGTCGGAATCGTGCCAGCTCGTCGATCAGGCGGGCCGCGTGGATCTCTCGGTCGAGCACCTCGTGCAGGAAACCCCTTAGGTGCCGTTCGAGCTCCAGGGCGAGCGCGCCGTCGACGCGCAGCTTGGAGGCCGCGGCGAGGTCGGTGACGAGGAGATAGCGCAGAGACTTCAGCGCCCGAACGGACAGCTCTCCCGAACCCGGAAGGTCGGCCGCGCAGGCAAAACAGAGAAGTCCACCCTCCGCCGCGTTCCATCCGTTCGTGATCTCCTCGGGCCTCTGCCGGCACCGCACGCACGCGGCGAGCTCCGGGCGGAACCCCGCGCGGTCGAGGAGGTGCAGATCGAACCAGCGGCAGATCAACGCGGGAGCGAACCCGGCCTCGAGGTGGCGGAGCGCGGTCTCGACGAGCTCGAAGAGCGGAGCGGAGGGCGCGCGCTCGACGGAGAAGCGGTCTGCGAGCTCGGCCACGTACCACGCCGCCGCGATCAACGATAGGTCCTCTCGCAGCGCGCGGTACGTCGCGCGCGGCTCGGCGCCGGTCAGCACGTCGAGGTTCCGGCCTCGCGCGAGCTGGTACGTGGCGTGCGAAAGCGGCTCAGCGTATCCGGCGAGACGGCTCGTCGGCTTACGGATCCCTTTCGCGATGGCGTGCACCTTGCCGAAGTGCCGCGTCAGGAGCGTGAGCACGCGATCAGCTTCACCGAGATCGAGCGTACGAAGGACGATCGCCTCGGCACGATACATGCGTGAGCCCATAGAACGTGAATGGTAGACGCCCAATGAGGGGCCCTTCGCCCCTTCGAACCCGCGAGCCTGAAGATCGAGACAACGCAAGGCCGTCCCCTGAGCCCACCTCCCACGCGTTCACGCGCGCGTCACGGAGTCGGGATCGAACGCACGAAACACGTCAGCGGTCTCCCGATCCGCGCCCCGAAGGGGCCCTAGAATCGCGGTTGGTGGCAGCCATGACGGAAGTCTTCGACGCGCGCGTCGCGGCCATCGATGAAGAGATCCGCTCGCTGTTGTCCGAGGCCGAGCCCGCGCTGCAGCCCTTCTACGGGATGATGCTCTACCACCTCGGTCTCGACGCCGAGCGACCCACGGGAAAGCGACTGCGCCCGCTGCTTTGCGGCCTGGTGTTCGAGGCGATGACCGGCGACCTCCGGCCCGCCCTGCCCGCCGCGGCCGCCGTCGAACTCCTGCACAGCTTTACGCTCATCCACGACGACATCGAGGACCAGGATCCCACGCGACATCACCGGCCCACGGCGTGGTCCGTCTGGGGCGTGGCGCAGGCCATCAACGCCGGCGACGGGATGTACGCGGTGTCGCGTCTCGCCGTGCAGCGGCTGCGGGGACACGGATTCCCGGCGGAGCGCATCCTGGATTTCGCGTGCGAGATCGACCGTGCCTGCGTGCGCGTATGCGAAGGCCAGTTCCTCGACATCAGCTTCGAATCCCGGACTGACGTGACCGCGGAACGCTATCGCGCGATGGTCGCGAAGAAGACCGGGGCACTCATCGCCGCGTCCGTCGGCGGCGCGGCCGTCCTCGCGAGCGACGACGACGACGTCCGCTCGGCCCTCGCGAGGTTCGGGGAAGACTTCGGCCAGGCGTTCCAGGCGCACGACGACCTGCTCGGGATCTGGGGCACCTCAGAGCGCACCGGAAAGCTCGAGATGAACGACCTCGTGAAGCGCAAGAAGACTCTTCCCGTGGTGCTCGCGTTCGAGCGCGGGAGCCCACGCACGCGGGCGCTCCTCGCGGCGCTCTTCGAGCCGCCGGCGCCGCTGCCACCCGAGAACGTCGACCGGATCAAGGAGATCCTCGACACCCTTGAGGTCCGCGCCGTCATCGAGCGGGAGATCGGCGAGCACCGTAGCCGCGCGCTCCACGGACTGCGCGGCATCAGGGCGCTCGCGGGCGCGAGCGAGCCGCTCAGTCTCCTCGAGCGTCTCGTCGACGCGGCGACCGGCGCTCTCGAGACGACACCCGCCGCCGCGACCGCCTGACCCTCCGAGCGCGCTGGAAGGACGGGCCACTCTTCTTTCGACGCGATGCTGACCGCGCGGATGCCGCCCTGATACATCGCGTCCGGAAAGCTCGCGCCATCCACCCGCCTTCACGCGGGCGGCGGATCGCCTTTGAGGATCGCCGCCGAGAACGGCTCCGGCAGGAGCGCGGCAAGCGTCGTCACCCGGCGCAGTCCGCCCGTCGTGGCGAGCACGACCCGCACATCCGGCGTGAACTCGGCGAGCACCTGGCGGCAGGCGCCGCATGGAGAGGGCAGCCGGTCGCCGTCGACGACGATCGCGACGGCGTCGTAGTCACGGGTCTCTCCCGCAGCGACCGCCGCGAAGACCGCGCAGCGCTCGGCGCACACGGTGAGCCCGTAGGAGGCGTTCTCGACGTTGGCGCCGCCGTAGATCTTGTTACGCCTGGTGCGCACGGCGGCGCCGACCTTGTACCTGGAATACGGGGCGTACGCGCGCTCGCGGGCCAGCGCGGCGACGCGGATGAGCGCTTCGTCGCCAGGCCCGAGCGCGTGCGGAGCTCCGCTCACGAGCTCTGCGTGATCGGAACGGATCGCAGAACGCGGACGCGCCGGATGCGCCGCCCGTCGACGCTCTCGACGACGAACTTCACGTCGCCGTGCTCGACGACCTCACCGACCTTCGGGAAACGCCCGAGCTGGTCCACGATGAATCCGGCGAGCGTGTCGTAGTCGTCGGACTGCTCGAGGTTCATGTCGAACGTTTCGCGCACGTCCTCGAACGGCACCCGTCCGTCCATCAGCGCCTCATGCTCCGATACCGGGAGCACCAGCTCCTGCTCGACGTCGTATTCATCCCGTATCTCGCCGACGATCTCCTCGACGAGATCCTCGATGGTGACGAGCCCGGCGGTCCCGCCGTACTCGTCGACGACGATGGCCATATGCACCTTGTCGCGCTGCATCTCACGGAGCAGCTCGTCGACCTTCTTCGTCTCCGGGACGAACTGCGCGGGGCGCAGGAACCGCCTCAGGTCGTCAGGCTTCTCGCCACGCGCCAGCCGGCGAAACACATCCTTCACGTAGAGGACGCCGATGATCGAGTCCGGCGATCCTTCGAAGACCGGGATCCGAGAGTGGCCCACCTTCACGATCTGATCGAGCACAGCATCGCCCGGTGTGTGCACGTCGAGGGCGACGATGTCCGTGCGGGGGACCATCACCTCGTGGACGTGCTTCTCGCTGAGGGCGAAGACCGAGTCGATCATGTCGCGTTCGCTCTCCTCGAGGATCCCCTGCTCCTCACCGGTCTCGACGAGGGCCCTGATCTCCTCCTCGCTCACGAGTGCGCCGGCGCTCGGATTCGCGCCGAACGGACGCGTGAGCAGCTGGGTCAGGAAGAAGAGGACCGCGACGAGCGGCCGCGTCACCCACGTGACGAAGAGCACCGGCCACACGAGGACGAGCAGAACGGCCTGCGAGTGACGGGCGCCGACGGCCCGCGGCGCGAACAATCCGCCGAGGACCGCCACCAGCGACAGGATCGCGACGGTGACGACCACGGCCGAGACGTCGCCGAAGAACGCCTGGATGCCGAAGAAGAACCGCAGGAACTCGGACAGCCGCGGCGCGATGAAGGCCGCCGCGATGCCGGCGTACGCGAACGTCACGAAGAACTCGCTGACCTGGATGGCGGCGAGGTATTCGATGGACCGGCTGCCCATGGTGCCCGCCCTGCGGCCGCGCCGGCCGCGTTCCGCGAGCTGCTCGATGAGGTGCGGGCGCCGGATAGCGTGCAGCGCCGACTCGCTGGCGGAAAGAACGGCGAGGACGGCCACGAGCACGAGCTCCAGGGCGAGGAACTGCCAATCCATGCTGCTCATTCGACCGGCCGGGCCCTGCGCTCCGCCTTCTTGATGGCGCGCGCGGGCATGCCGACGGCGACCATCCCGTCGGGCACGTCCTTCGTCACCACGGCGCCAGCGCCGGTGACCGCGCCCTTCCCCACCCGGACGGGCGCGCGCAGGAGGGTGTCCGAGCCGATGAACGCGTCGTCGCCGACCTCGGTCCGGTGCTTGCGCACGCCGTCGTAGTTCAACGTGATCGTTCCGGCACCGATGTTCACGCGCTGTCCGATGTCAGCGTCCCCGACATACGAGAAGTGGTGCATCTTCGTCTTCGAGCGGAGCCTGGCGTTCTTGACCTCGCCGAAGTTGCCCATCTCCACGCCACGCTCGAGGTACGCGCCCGGGCGCAGGTGCGAGAAGGGACCGATGCGCACGTCCTCCTCGAGCGTCGAGCCCTCGATGACCGACGCCTCGACGCGGCAGCGGTCGCCGACCGTCGAATCGCGGATGATCGCGTACGGCCCGACGCGGCAGTCGCCACCGATCCGGGTACGGCCCTCCAGCATGCATCCGCGCTCGATGACGGTGTCCGGAGCGATCTCCACGTCGGAGTCGATATCGGTCGACACGGGATCGCGGAGGGTCACGCCGGCGAGCATGTGCCGCTCGCGGATCCGATCGCGGAGCGCACTCTCAACGCGCGCGAGGTCGGCGCGGGTGTTCACGCCGAGGCCCTCGGTCGGATCGTCCGTGCGCAGCGCGGCCACCCGGCGCCCCTCGCCGCGCGCCAGGGCGACCACGTCCGTGAGGAAGACCTCGCCCGTCTCGTTCGGAACAAGCCGCTCCGCGGCGACGCGCAGCCACTCGAGATCGACGGCGTACGCGCCCAGGTTCGCCTCCGGCAGCGCGCGCTCCGCGGGCGTGGCCAGGCGCGCTTCCACGATCCTCGCGACGTCGCCGTCCTCGCCGCGGATGATCCGGCCGTAGCTGGGTTGGCCCTCGCCGGTGAGGATCGCCAGCACGGCGTCCCGCTCGTCGAGGAGCGCGGCCATCCGCCGCAGCGTTTCCACACGCACGAGCACCGTATCGCCGTACACGATGTACGCCCGTCCCCGCGCTTCCGGAGTGGCCGCGAGGGCCACCTGCACCGCGTGACCAGTGCCGCGGGGCGGCTCCTGCAGAACGATGCTGCCGACCTCCGGGACCAGCGCCCGCGCCGCCTCGCTCTCGGCCGAGAGGACGACCACCGGGCGGGCGTGCAGACGAGCGCACGTCTCGAACATGTGCGCGACGAGCGGCCTGCCGGCGACCGGGTGCAGGACCTTGGACGTCTTCGAGCGCATCCGCGTGCTCAGCCCGCCGGCGAGGACGAACGCAACGTCGGTCATCGTGGGTGGGCGGAGATCAGCGGGCAGGCTGGGGCGCCAGGATTCGAACCTGGGATAGCGGATCCAAAGTCCGCTGCCTTACCACTTGGCCACGCCCCAAACGGACATGGGGCCAAAGTGTAGTGTCAGCCTCCCTGGTCGCCGCCCTCGTCGGGTTCTTTTCCACGCCGGATGAGCTCGGCCACACGCCGGCCGCCCTTGCGCCCCAGCTGCGCGTACCCTTCCGGCCCGAGCTGGCTCTTGCGCGCCTCGCCACCCTTGCGACCCAGTCTCGCGTAGCCCTCGGTGCCGAGCTGCGTCTTGCGCGCCTCGCCGCCCTTCCTTCCGAGGTTCGCGTAACCACCGGGTCCGAGCTGTCCCTTACGCGCCTGTCCACCGCGTTTGCCGATCTCGCGGTAGAACGAGGAGCCGTGCTTTCCTGCGGTGGAATTGCCGCCCTTTTGTCCCGCCTGTCTCACCGTCATGTCGCCCTTGGGGTCCACGCCAGAACTTTAGGGTGAAAGCGCTCGGTCGGCCGCGGGAAGGAGCACGGACGTGGGGCCGGCCGCGAACCCGAGGGCAAGAGGCCGCGCGCGAAGGCCGAGGCGTCGGAGCGCGCGAGCGATGCGAAGCGCGTCCGCGCGATCGTCCGCGACCGCGAAGAGGCTCGGCCCGCTGCCCGATAGCTGCAGATCGATGCCGCGAGCCGCGGCGAGGGCCCGAACGTCGGCGATCTCCGGCGCGCACCGTTCGGCCGCCGCGAGAAGGTCGTTGCGTGCGCAACGGCGTATGGCGGCGGCATCGGCGGCGCCGCGATCGAAGGCGTTCGCGAGCTCCTGGGTGGCCTGACCGTCCCCGCACTCGCCCGGCCCAAGCGATCCGAAGACCGCCGCGGTCGAAAGGCGCCTTCGAAGCGCGACGAGCGTCAGCCAGAGTGATGCCGGCGGAGCGGTCAGCGGCCGCACCAGCTCGCCGCGCCCCGAGACGACGGCGAAGGGCACGCGCGCCGCGAAGAACGGTACATCCGACCCGATCCGCGCGGCGAGGGCGACCAGATCGACGGCCGGCACGCGCCACAGCGCCGCGAGCGCGTGCAGCACGCTCGCGGCATCGCTCGAGCCTCCACCGAGACCCGCCGCCAGGGGGATCCGCTTGCGCACGCGCACCGCGGCGCGCGGCTCTCGACCGGTCGCCTCGGCCAGGACGCGGAGCGCGCGCACCGCGAGATCGTCACCCTCGGCTTCGGGGAGGGGCGGGACGATCCGGACGTCCATCCGCGAGGACGGCGCCACGCGGATGCGGTCCGTCAGACCGATCGTCGCGAAGAGGCCGCACAGCTCGTGGTATCGGTCTGGCCGGCGGCCGAGGACCTCGAGCGTGAGATTCACCTTCGCTGGCGCGAGGACCTCGACGCTGCGACTCAATGGGTTCCTTTCGCGCGACTTTGCCCTGGAGCCCCGCTCATGCGGACGGCACACCGATGGCGCGGGCCAGCGAGACCCATTCCGCGAGCGAGAGCTCCTCAGGGCGCCGACGCCGCTCGATGCCCGCCGCCGCGAGCGCATCGGCCGCGCCTTTCCGCGAGGCCCCGGCCTCGAACGTGAGCGCGCCGGCCAGCTGCTTTCGCCGGTGCCGGAAGACGTCACTCGCGAAGCGCAGGAAGCGCTGCTGGTCGAGCGGCGCGAACGACGGGACGGTCCGGGTCCGGAACGCGACGACTGCGGAACCCACCTTGGGAGCGGGACGGAAAGCACGCGCCGGAACGCGCCGGACGATGCGCGGCTCGGCGAAGCTCTGCGCGAACACGGACAGGTAGCCGCGCTCCCGAGCATCTCTTTCGGTGGCGACGATGCGCCGCGCGACCTCTTCCTGCACCAGGACCACGACCAGGCGCGGCCGGCGCGCGTCCGCGAGGAAGCGCTCGAGGAGCGGCGATGTGATCCCATAAGGGAGGTTCGCGACTATCCGCGTCGGCGGCGCCTCGCCGAGGGTGAAGAGGTCCACCGCGAGCGCGTCGGCCCGGACGAGGCGGACGTTGGTCCGGTCCGCGAGCGTCTCGGCCGCGAGCGCGAGCATCCGCTCGTCGATCTCCACGGCCGTGACGGACCGGGCGCGCTCAGAGAGCGCTCGCGTGAGGACGCCCGGCCCGGGACCCACCTCGAGGACGTCGTCGTCGGGGGCGATCTCGGCCGCGTCGACGATCGCCTGGAGCGCGCGGCGGTCGACGAGGAAGTGCTGGCCGATCCCCTTGGCCGCCCGGACGCCGTGACGATCCAGCAGCGCCCGCAGTGTCCTTGGATCGGTGAGCTGCACAGCCCGAAGGCTACCGTCGGCATGGGCCCGGCGGGTCCTGGCCCGCGGGTCGCTCCGGAGTGATGCGCCGCAGCTTGAGCCGCTTGACCGCGCGCTCGAGACGGGCGTGGGCCTCTCGTCATCCACTGTCATATGGCCGGCGACGCTGTAGCGGAACGTACCCGAGCGGATGCTGGGACGCGTCTCGAGCATCGATCTGCTCGGTAACGCGCTGATCAATCCGATCGCGCCCGTCGCCGCGACGGCGCTCGCGGGGACCGGGCTGATCGCCTCGCCGCTCCGACAGCTGGACGGATTGGAGCCGCCAACCGGGGATACGGGACGCGTCCACGAGCGCACCGCGAGGGACAGATTAGGGCCGGGACTACGCGGGGGGTCCTCGGGGGGCGGAGCCCCCCGGTAAATGTGCACCCAAGCCAACCCTCGGGGGGTCCTCGGGGGGCGGAGCCCCTCGGATACGGCGTGGGGGGTCCTCGGGGGGCGGAGCCCCTCGGATACGGCGTGGGGGGTCCTCGGGGGGCGGAGCCCC
>JALYKU010000184.1 GCA_030774595.1 Chloroflexota bacterium
GCCGCGGTCGCCGCGGGCGGAGCGGCGACGGGCGGCCGCAGCGGAGCGGCGGGGTTCTTGACGTGGGCAGCGGTGTATGAGAGCGCGCCCATGAAGACGAGCAGGGTGGATACCGCCGCGGCCAGACGAAGAGCCCAGGCCGACATGGGTCCTCCTCGAGCGATGTGCTCACCGGTCGTGTCCCGGTCTCACGCTGTCTACACCAAGGCTTCCGCTACGGTTGCGGCGCGGTGTGCCGCCGACGTAAAGAAGGTGTGAGATCGGGCCCCATCGACGGCGGCCTCGGGAGTGCTGACCAGCAGCGCGGTGATCGACTCGAGGGCGCGGGCGTCCGAGCAGGCACGCGCCTCTGGGGCGCCGCCAGCCACATGAGGCACCCTTGATCCGCAACGGAAAGGCTGCCGAGCCGGCCCATAAGCCGGGTCCTGTTTCGATGGTCATCCATCTCGGGATCGGAGGTCACCCTCCGCCTCCAGCGGCCAACCCGGGGACGGCGCGGGCCACGCCATGGTCCCCCTATTCGGCCTTTCTCCGGGTAGAGCTTGCCGCGTTTCACCCACCTCGCGGTGGTTCGTCACTGTGGCGCTCGTCCTCGCCTCACGGCGGACGGGAGTTACCCGCTACCCTGCCCTGCGGAGCCCGGACTTTCCTCAGCGGAGCTTCCGCCGCGACCATCCGGCCGGCTCGGCGCTTCGATCATACGCATTCCATTCGGCTGGTCGCGCCGTTTCGCGGTCCAGCCCGTTTTCCACGACTCGTAACGACGTGTTGCTGGTCCGTGCCGCGTGGTCCAGTTCTATCCGCTCCCCGCGTCCGGACGCGGCGCCGTGACGGAGCGCCGCATGACCTTGTCCACCAGCTCGGCCGCGCGCAGGGCCGCCGTGCTCAGCGGCGTCCCGCGCTCCTCGGCGTACAGGCGCGGAAGCCCGACGCCGAGGCGGGCCTCGCCTCGGCTCGCGAAGTCGGCCGCCAGTCGGACGACGTCCAGGAGGGCGCAGCCGGTGAACGCGCTCCCCCACTCGTGGATGACCGTTCCGCGCTCTGTCCGCACGACGTTGCCACAGACGAGATCGCCGTGCGTCAGTGATTCCGGCCACGTGGCGAGCCACCGCGCTGCCTTGCGCGCCTCCGCGAGCAGCTCTCCGTCGGCGATGCCGTCCGCGGCGAGCTCGACCAGCGCGGCGGGCGACCGGCGGGGCACCCCGAGCGCCCCGAGCGCCGGACCGTCGCGCTCGACGGCGCGCTCGATCGCGATTTTCGCGCGCACGATCTCGCGCGGATCGAAGTCGCACGCGGTCGGAGCGCCGCTGAGATCCTCGACCAGCAGCCAGTGCCGCGCCTCGGGCCGAGGACGAGGGATACCGCGCGCGAAGACGAGCGGGACGAACGGGCTCTTTCGCGTGAGGAACGGCAGCAGCTGCACCTCCATCGCGGCGTCGGGCCGCAGCCGTTTGAGAAGGAGCGAGCGCTGCCGGCCGCCCTGTGAGAAGTGCACGCGCTCGATCTCGCGGGCGTCGTCCCGCGTGACGATCTCACTGCGCGCTCCCTGCACCTGCTCTCCGAGCGCACGCGAGACGAGCGCGGCGAGCGCGTTGTCTCCGTCGACCGTCATGCTCAGAGCGTTGGCACTTCATCGATCGCGCGATTCGCCAGAGCGTCGGCGAGGCCGTTCTGTTCGCGCGGCACGTGCCGGATCGCGCGGGAAGGGATGGAACCGAACAGCTCCCCGGCCCGCAGTGCGAGCGGTCGTAGCCCGGGATGCTTGATCCGCCAGGCGCCTTTCATCTGCTGCACCACGAGCATCGAATCCATGCGCACCTCGAGCTCGGTGATCCCGCGTCGTCGTGCCTCCTCCAGGCCGATGATCAGCGCCGTGTACTCCGCGACATTGTTGGTCGCCCGCCCGAGGAAGCGAGTGATCTCCGCGACCACCCGGCCATGCTCGTCGAGCAGGACCGCGCCCGCCCCGGCGGGACCCGGGTTACCGCGCGCGGCGCCGTCGGCGAACAGCACTCCCTTCACCGGGTGAAGAACTCCGCGGCACGCGCGAGATCGACGTTCCCCCCGCTCACGATCGCGACGACGCGTTCGCCCGGCCGCGGGACCACGCGTCCGGCGAGGAGCGCACCCACGGCGGCGGCCCCGCCGGGCTCGACGAAGAGACGCGCGCGCGCCGCGAGGAAGCGCAGGCCCTCGATGATGTCGGCGTCTTCGATGGTGACGACGTCGGCGACGTGCGCTCCGACGATCTCCAGCGGACGCTCGCCGGCGAATGGCGCTGCCAGAGCGTCCGCGACGGTGCTGATCGCGGAAAGCGGCACGGGATGGCCGGCGTCGAGCGCGAGTCGCATGCCGGCGGCGCCCGTCGGCTCGACGCCGATGACGCGGGCCGCAGGCCGCCGCGCGGCAACGGCGAGAGCGATGCCCGCGATGAGGCCTCCACCGCCCACGGGCACGACGAACAGGTCGGCGTCGGGCAGGTCGTCGAGGACCTCGAGCGCCAGGGTGCCGTGGCCGGCGATCATCGCGTCGTCGTCGAAGGGGTGGAGGAAACACATGCGCGCGGAGCCTTCTAGCTCCCGCACGATGGGCATGAGCTCGGTGGTGTCGCGCGCGAATCGGATCTCCGCCCCGTAGCCCCGCGTCGCGTCGACCTTCGTGCGCGGCGCGGTGGAGGGCATCGCGACGGTCACCGACGCGCCGACCGCGCGCCCGGCGAAGGCGATCGCCTGCGCCGCGTTGCCGGCGCTCATGGTCACGATCCCGTTCGCGCGCTGCTCGGGGGAGAGCCGGGCGACCGCGTTGACCGCCCCCCTGACCTTGAAAGATCCGGTGCGCTGGAGGCTCTCCGCCTTGAGGTAGGTGCTGGCTCCGATGCGCTCGCTCAGCGTCCGGCTGGAGAGGAGCGGCGTCCGATGGACGTGGCCGCGGATGACCTCGCGCGCGCGCTCGACATCCGACAGCGAGAGCGTCACGGTACGTGCGTCATCACGCGATGTCGCGGCGGGCGAAGATCTCGATGGCGAGAACGGTGGCCGCGATGGAGACACCCGCGAACACGAGTGGTGCGTCCCAGGCGACGTGCTCTCGGATGACGAGATCGACCGGCTTCCAGTAGGTGTAGAACGACAGGCGGCTCGGGCCGTCGAGCCACGGGACGGCGGGTGCGGCAAGATTGAGAATGAACATCAAGGCGAGCACCAGCGCCACGGCGGCGGTGCCGGCGCCGGTCGAGAGCCGCCACGCCGCCACGGCGAAACCGATGCTCCCGAATGCGAGCGCCGCGAGTCCGAACAGGGCCGCCGCGATCGCGAGGCCGCGCCACGGCACCGCGAAGCCGCCGATCGGGCCGATCGTCAGGGCCATCGCGGCCGCGGTCAACACCGCCAGCGCCACCGACATCACGAGGTAGAACGCGAAGCGGGTGAGCACGTACGCGCGGCGGCGTAGCGGGCGCGCGAGCAGCGTATCGATGGTCCCACGGTCCACCTCGCGGGCCATGAGTCCGGGAGCGATGAACATCGCGAAGATCGCCGCGACGATGAGCGCCGTGCTGAAGACATTCACCGTGAGGTAGTAGATCGCCGCCAGGGCGCGGTCGCCTCCGGGCACATCGAATCGCTCGATGCCGAACGCCTGCAGGATGCCCGGCGGCAGCGAGTTGAGGTACTGCGTCATGTCGAGCGTCTGGCTGATGATGATCACGGACCACCCGACCAAGAAGACGTATGCGCCCCATCCGAGCGGCCACGCCAGAGCCGGCACGCGCCACAGCCGAACCGTGCCGCGGAACAGCTCAAGACTGAACACGGCTCGCCTCGTCCCGGCCGTACAGGCGGAGGAACGTCTCCTCCAGCGTCACCTCGTGCTCGCGCAGGTCGACCGCGCCCGCGGCCGCCACCTCTTTCAGGAATCCGCCGATGTCGCCGGCGATCCGGCGCTCCTCGGCGTGGCCGTCCGCGTATGTGACGACGTACCGCCGCTCGCGGAGGCCGCGGAGCCCGGTGACCTCGCTCACCTGCACGAGCCTGCCGTCGCGCAGCATGGCCACCCGGTCGCAGAGCTGCTGGACCTCCGTCAGATCGTGCGATGAGAAGAAGACGGTCGCGCCGCGGGCTCGCTCCTCGCGGAGGACCTGGTGCATCTCCTGCTGCAGGAGCGGATCTAGCCCGCTCGTTGGCTCGTCGAGGACCAGCACGTCCGGACGGTGCTGCAGCGCGGCGACGAGAGCGACCTTCTGCCGGTTGCCCTTGGAGAGTCCCTTCACGCGCCTGGCGATCTCGAGCCCGAACCGCTCGGCGTACCGGCGAGCGACCGCGAAGTCGTAGCCGCGGCTGAACGATCCGAGGAACCGCAGGTATTCGTCCACGCGCAGCGCCGGATACAGAGCGACGTCCCCGGAGAGGAAGCCGAGGCTGCGGCGCACCGCCAGAGAGTCCGCGACCACGTCGTGGCCGAGGAGCTCGGCGCTTCCGCGCGTCGGCCGGATGAGACCGAGCAGGACGCGGATCGTCGTCGTCTTGCCGGCGCCGTTTGGACCGAGGAAGCCGAAGATCTCGCCCGGCGCGATGTCGAGGGTCAGCCCGTCGATCCCGCGCCGCGTCCCGTAGTAACGGGTGAGGTCGTTGAAACGGATGGCGGCGTCGCTCACTCGATCGCCAAGCGTGTCCTTCATGCCGCATCGAGAATAGTTGCGACCGCGAAACGGTCGCGCTTCGCTCGCGCGCCCGCCGTTGCGGTCCCAGGGCGGGGTCCGGAGCCCTGTATCCGCTTCGCTCACGGGCCTGCTGTCCGGCCTGCTGCGAGAATGTCCCGGTCGGAGGGCCGTTTCGCTTCGCTCACGGGCCCGTCGTCGTCCTAGGGCCCGTAGCTCAGTGGTCCAGAGCGGCGGACTCATAATCCGCTGGTCCCAGGTTCGAATCCTGGCGGGCCCACTCGCGATTCCTGCAAGTACGCGCTTTTGCGAGCGGCGCGGAGTTCACGCCGACCGCCGACGCGATCCGGCCCACATCTTCGACCATCGTGTGGCAGCCGACAGTCGGTCGAGCCGGCCCCGAATCCGGATGCGCTATTCCTCGGATCCGCCAACGAGTCGCCGGAAGGCCGACGGGGCCGCTCCGTCTTCGAGTCGTCGTCGTATCGCCGCGGCGCACTCCTCGGGGCTGAGCAGCGACGTGTCGACCTCGAGGTCGTAGATGCCAGGGACGTGGACGTCACGTTGCCACAGGACGACCGGGGCCGGGATGGGTTCGGCCTTCGATCCGGTCGCATAGTCGCCCTCTCGTCCAACTTGACCGGCGTTCCCCGGTCGGTATCGCCTGGGCGTGACGTGTCTCACGAACACATCCACGCCCAGATTCATCCACGGACCGTCGAAGCTCTCCTGTATCGCGGTCACGATGCTCGACTTACCCGGGCAGCGCGCCATTCAGGATGACGATCTTACCTAGTGTCGTCGGCTGCTCCACGTCAGTCCCTTACCTCCAGAACGAGCGCCCAGCCAGCCACAGGTGGAGCCTGCCTCCGGCGTAACGGCTGAAGACAAGTCCCCAGCCGCCGATGAACACGCAGTCGGCCGCGACGAGCGCCCAGAGCGCCCACGAATGTCCTTGCCGAAGGGCGAACCACGCCACGGCCGAGTGCCCCGATCAGTGCGTGCACGATTTCTCTGATCAAGAAAAGCACCGACCCGGCTCGCGGCGCGTTCACACCTTCCCTCCGCCTCTCAATGGCCGCAGGCTTCGGGCCCACGTCGTCCGTCTCCGTTGGCGGCGGATGGTATTCCTCGAGTACGCCGTGCCGGTCGTCGCCGTCGGTGGAAGGTGTCGCCTGATAGCCGCTACGGAGTACGCACTACCGAATTCGATGGTGATCGCTTCACGTCCGGACGTGCTCGCGGTTCGGAAAGGGTCTGGACGGGTCTTGTGGGCGCGTCTGACAGCCACCACGACACCCGGCGGCGGCCGATGGCCGCTCAAGCACGTCGCGGCTCACGAGCTCATGCGAGACGGCACGATTCCGCCGGTTACGTCAGCCCGCTTCGACACGTAGGCGATAGCCAACGCCGGGCTCACTGACGATCCAGCGCGGGTCCTGCGGATCATCTGCCAGCTTCTTCCGCAATCGTGCGACGTAGACGTGGAGGTAGTGACCCTCCGATCCATAGTCGGGACCCCAGACCTGCTGTAGCAGCATGCGATATGTCTGAACGCGGTTCGGATGGAGAATCAGCGCCTTCAACAGGTCGTATTCAGTCGGGGTTAGCCGGACCGCACGGTCGCCGACACGGACCTCGCGGCTGGCGAGATCCACTCGTAGCCCGTCGGTTTCAAAAACGGCTTCTGCACCGGCTGTCGGGTGTGCGACGTGGCGCAACGCCACCCGAAGCCGCGCGAGGAGCTCGTCGACGCTGAACGGCTTCGTCAGGTAGTCGTCCGCACCGAGGTCGAGCGCCCGCACCTTATCGCGATCGTCGCCGCGCGCTGAGACGACGATGATCGGCGTCGCGCCGCGAGCACGGACGCTGCTGATGACGGCGAAGCCGTCATGATCCGGCAGACCGAGGTCCAGCAGCATGACGTCCGGATGCACTCGCTCAAAAGTGGCCGCTGCCTCGCTCGCGGTCGCGGCGATCTCGACCTCGAAGCCGTGACCGCGGAGATTCGTGCGGAGCGCTCGGGCGAACCCTGGCTCGTCGTCGACGACGAGGACCCGCGCGCCAGGGGGAGGGAGGCTCACGCCGGCGTCGGTTCGATGGCGAGCGGTAGCGCGACGACGAAGCGGGCCCCGCCGCCCTCTGCGCTCTCGACCCACACCCGTCCGCCGTGCGCCTCCACGAGCCGTCGCGCAATGGCGAGCCCGAGCCCGACTCCCCGGTCGGTCCGCCTCTCGGCGCGCCGCAGACGCTCGAACGGGGCGAAGGCGCGCTCGCGGTCCTCGGGCGCGACGCCCGGACCCTCATCGGCCACCTTGAGGCGAAGCTCTTCGCCGTCGATACGCGCCGATATGCTGATCGCGGTCCCGGCTGGCGCATAGCGCGAGGCGTTTTCGATCAGGTTCCTGAGCACCTGCCCGACGGCGACGTCATCGAGTGGTGCAGGCGGCAGATCGTCGGGGATGTCGAGACGCACGCGGTGCCTTGCCGTCGTGGATCGCATGCGGCCGAGCGTGTCGCGGACCAGCTCGTCGACCGAGTGCCATTGCTTGTCGACCACCAGCCGCCCGGCTTCGATGCGCGAAACATCGAGGAGCTCCCCGACGAGACGATCGAGGCGGACCACCTCCTCCAGGATCGCCTGCAGGAACTCTTCGCGCTCGGCGTCCGTCCATTCGACATCCTTCTGGAGCAGACTCCCCGCCGAGGCCATCATTGACGCGAGCGGCGTCCGGAGCTCGTGCGAAACGGCGCCCAGCAGGCTGGTCTTCAGCTCGTCGCTGCGCCGCAGCACGTCATTTTCGGTCGCCTCGTCCCGAAGGCGCGCCCGGTCCACCGCGAGCGCGATCTGCGCGGCAGCGGCCGCGAGGAGCCGATCCTCGGCTGGACCGAACGGCGGCGCGGCCGGACGCTGCAGCGCGAGCAGCGTGCCGACCCGCGCGGCGGCGCTGCCGATCGCGACGC
>JALYKU010000185.1 GCA_030774595.1 Chloroflexota bacterium
CGAGGCCGCACGCACGGCGCGCCGGGTCCGGTTCGCCTGATGCTGCGCGCCGGCGTGCTCGTGTCCGGCCGGGGGACGAACCTGCAGGCGATCCTCGACGCATGCGCGGACGAGCGCCTCGATGCGCGCGTCGTCCACGTCGCGTCGAGCCGCGCGGGCGTACCGGCCCTCGAGCGCGCGGCGAAGGCCGGCGTGCCACACGCGGCGTACGACATCGCGGCGTATCGAAGTCGCGCCGCGGCGCAGCGCGCGATCGCGGACGCGCTCGTCGACGCCGGCGCGGAGCTCGTGGTCCTCGCGGGCTACAATTTCATCCTCGGCAACGACTTTTTCATCCGGCTGCGCAACGTGCCGGTCATCAACACCCACGCCGCGCTCCTGCCGCTCTTCGGCGGACCGGGCATGTACGGCATGCGCGTGCACGCCGCGGTGCTCGCCTCGGGCGCCAGCGAATCGGGCGCGACGGTCCATCGCGTGCACCCGGACACCGTCGACCTCGGCGAGGTCATCGTCCAGCGCCGCGTGCCGGTGCTCGCGGGAGACGATCCCCAGACGCTCGCGGCCCGCGTGCTCGACGTCGAACACGAGGCGATCGTCGAGGCGGTGCGGCGCTTCACCGTCACCGCGGCCGCGCGCACCAGCTGACCGACCGGCGCGTACGTTCGCGGGCGTGCGTAGCATCCGGGTCACTGTCATGGGGTGGCTGCCGGGCGGGTTGACTCATAGCATCCGTGGCGCGTTCCGTTGCCTTGCACGGGAACCGTCGCCCGTCCGGCAAAGTCGGCGCCGGCGTTCTGACTTGATAGGAGCCGGTCGGCAATGACCCGAGTGAGGCGTCGCCCGTCGACGCCGACCGCGATCTGCGCTTCCAGAGGGAGGACGGCGGTGATCTGGATCGGCGGTCGATGCGCACAAGCGGCTGCACCAAGCGATCGCGCTCTCGTCCGAGGGCAAGATCCTCGGCGAGCGCACCATCCCGAACGCGCCCGAGGCGTGGGCCGGCCCTGCTCGAGTGGGCCCAGGCGCTCGACCCCGAGCGGAGAGACCGTCTCCGCCATGGCGCGACCGTCGGGCGAGAGTCCGCTGTCCTCGTCGGAGCCATCGGAGCGCCGGGCGTGGCGTCGAACGTCGAGAGTCCTGGAGATCCTGGCGATGCTACGCACCAGGCGCATCGGGCAGGCACCCGACCGCCGCGCTTCCTTTGCTAGGCTTGCCGCTCGATGCGCGTCCTCATCACCGGGATCACGGGTTTCGCGGGCAGCCACCTTGCCGAGTACATCCTCGCCCATCATCCGGACGTCGCGATCTACGGCACCTACCGCTGGCGCTCGCGGATGGAGAACCTGGACGACGTAAAGCGCGCGGGCAAGCTCGACATCATCGAGGGCCGTTTCTCGGACGGCGCCGGGCTGCGGGACGGGACCAAGCAAGGCCGCATCACGCTCCTTCACTGCGAGCTCACCGACGCGGGGGCCGTTGAGAAGCTCGTGTCGGCCGTCCAGCCGCAGCGCATCTACCACCTCGCCGCGCAGTCGTTCGTTCAGTCTTCGTTCGACGAGCCCGCCTCGACCCTGAACATCAACATCACCTCGCAGCTCAACGTCCTCGAGGCGATCCGCCGCCACGACACGCAGATCCGGATGCACATCACCGGATCGAGCGAGGAGTACGGCCTCGTGTACCCCGACGAGGTGCCGATGAAGGAGACGAACCCGCTGCGGCCGCTCTCCCCCTATGCGGTGAGCAAGGTCGCCCAGGACAAGCTCGCGTGCCAGTACTTCAAGTCTTACGGGCTGCACCTCGTCGTCACGCGCGGCTTCAACCACACCGGACCCCGGCGAGGGCTGATCTTCGTGACGAGTACCTTCGCGAAGCAGATCGCCGAGATCGAGGCGGGGCTCCACGAACCGGTCCTCTACGTCGGCGACCTGACCCCGAAGCGCGACTGGACCGACGTCCGCGACATGGTCCGTGCGTACTGGATGTCGCTCGACACGGCGGAGCCGGGCGAGAGCTACAACATCGGGAGCGGCCGCACCTGGTCGATCCGCGAGATGCTCGACATCCTCCTCTCGCACACCGACGCGAAGATCCGCACGCAGGAGGACCCCGCGCGCCTGCGGCCCAGCGACGTTCCGATCCTCTGGTCGGACTCCTCCCGCTTCCGCCGCATGACGGGCTGGGAGCCGCTGATCCCATTCGATCAGACGCTGCGCGACCTGCTCGATTACTGGCGTGTGCGCGTACGCTCTGACAGCGGACGCCTGCGCGCGGAGGTCTAGATGCCGGATATCGGCGCCATATGGACGGGTTTCCTCAACAACGCGCTCGTGCAATTCGCGGTGCGTTTCAGTCTGCTGTACGTCGTCGCCCTCTATCTCGCGATGGTCTTCTGGACCGTCCGCGACGCGCAGCAGCGGACGGAGAACCCGATCCTCCCGTACCTGGCCGGGCTCCTCGTGGTCGTGCTCAACGTCCTCGGCCTCTTCCTCTACCTGATCGTGCGGCCGCGCGAGACGCTCGGCGAGGACTATGAGCGCCAGCTCGCGGAAGAGAGCCTCCTCGCCGAGGCGGAGCAGCGCGTCGTCTGTCCGACGTGCCACGAACGGGTCGCCGAGGAGTTCCTCCTCTGCCCGACGTGCCGCACGCGCCTGAAGCGCGTCTGCCCCTCATGCGCGAAGCTGATCCGCCCCGAGTGGAACATCTGCCCCTACTGCGCGAAGGACTTCGACGAGCGCGACTGGACCGTGCACGCCGGGGGCAAGGTCAGGTCGACCTAGCTCCCTAACCTCACGCGCTGCCCTGCCACCAGAGGACGACCAGCCCGGGGCCGCGCACGCGCACGGATCCTCGGCTGCGATCACGCCGGGATCGACCTCCGTCACCCCGCGAGCACTTACACGAGCTCGCACTGCCACTATCCTCTCCACGGCGCCGGCACGCGGCGCGCTGATCGCCCGCGATGCGGGAAGGGACGGCGAACTCTGCTCGACGGTCTGTTCGGCCTGATCTCGCGAGACATCGGCATCGACCTCGGGACGGCGAACACGCTCGTCCACGTGCGCGGCCGCGGCATCGTCATCACGGAGCCGTCCGTCGTCGCCAAGGACACGCGCACCGGCGCCGTCCTCGCGGTGGGCGCCGAAGCGAAACGGATGGTCGGGCGGACGCCCGCGGGGATCGCCGCGATCCGGCCCTTGAAGGACGGGGTCATCAGCGACTTCGACATCACCGAATACATGCTCAAGCACTTCATCCGACAGGTGCACGACCGCGCCGGTCTCTTTCCGAGGCCCCGGGTGATCATCGGCATCCCGTCCGGCGTCACGGAGGTCGAAAAGCGGGCGGTGCAGGAGGCGGCGCTCAACGCGGGCGCGCGCTGGGCGCGACTCGTCGAGGAGCCGATGGCGGCGGCGATCGGCGCCGGGCTGCCGGTGAACGAGCCGTCCGGCTCGATGATCGTCGACATCGGGGGCGGCACGACCGAGGTCGCCGTGACATCGCTCGGCGGCATCGTCCTCTCGCGGTCGATGCGCATCGGCGGCGACGAGATGGACCAGGACATCGTCGCGTACGCGCGCCGCGAGTTCAATCTGCTCATGGGCGAGCGGACCGCGGAGGACGTCAAGATCGCGATCGGCTCCGCGTACCCGCTCGACGAAGAGGTGTCGACGCTCTTCCGCGGGCGCGATCTGCTGACCGGACTCCCGCGCTCGGTCGACGTCACCAGCGCCCAGATCCGTGAGGCGCTCGAGCCGTCGGTGCAGCAGATCGTCGACGCGGTGAAGAACACCATCGAGGAGACCCCGCCGGAGCTCATCGCCGACGTCATGGATCAGGGCATCTACCTCGCGGGCGGGGGAGCGCTGCTACGAGGCCTCGACACCCGCATCGTCGAAGCGACGCAGATGACCGTGCGCATCGCGGAGGACCCGCTCACCTGCGTGGCGCGCGGGACCGGGATCATCCTTGAGGCGCTCCCTGAGTACCGGCGGAGCCTCGTCACCGACACGTACGCGTCGTCGCCGCGATAGGCGTGGCATCACTGGGGCGCACGAGGATGAACCTCGCGCGCGGCGGCTCCCTCGGCGGAGCGCAGCGCGGTGCCCTCCGGCCGTTCCTTGTCCTCTTCACCATCTCGATCCTGCTGGTGCTCGCGCGCGACGCGGCGCCCGTGCGCGCGGTCGCCGGCGCCGCCACGCAGGCGCTCGCGCCTGTCAGCCGGGTCGTGGCCGACGCCGGCGCGACGGTGGGGCGCGCACTGGGCGTGATCACCGAGATCGATCGTCTTCGCGCCGACAACGCCCGCCTGCGCACCGACAACG
>JALYKU010000186.1 GCA_030774595.1 Chloroflexota bacterium
GCTCGGCGACGACCAATATGGGGAAGACCCCACGGTCCGTCTGCTCGAGGAGCGCTCCGCCGACGTCGTCGGCAAGGAAGCCGCCGTATACGTGCCGAGCGGGATGATGGGCAATCTCTGCGGGATCCTGTCGCAGGCGGGGCGCGGCGACGAAGTGATCTTCGGCGACATGGCGCACATCTACCAGAACGAGATGGGCGCGTTCGCGGTCCTCGGCGGCGTTCACGGGCGCACCGTGCCGAGCCGCGACGGCCTGCCGGCGCTCGCGGACATCGAGGCCGCAATCCGTCCGGCGACCGGGCCCTTCCCCCGCACCGCGCTGGTATGCCTCGAGAACTCGCACAACAACTGCGGCGGGTCGGTGATCACCGCGGACGAGACGCGCGCGGTGGCCGAGCTCGCCCACCGTCACGGGGCGAGGGTGCACCTTGACGGCGCCCGGATCTTCAACGCCGCGGCGGCGCTCGGCGTGGACGCGCGCGATCTGGCTGCGCCGGTCGACACAATTCAGTTCTGCTTTTCGAAAGGACTGGCGGCTCCGGTCGGGTCGGTCCTGTGCGGAACGAGCGAGACGGTGGCGAAGGCGCGCAAGGTCCGCAAGCTGCTGGGGGGAGCGATGCGCCAGTCCGGCGTCATCGCGGCCGCGGCGCTGGTGGCGCTCGAGGAAATGCGCGACCGGCTGGTCGAGGACCACGTGAACGCCCGCGCCCTGGCCGACGGGCTCGCGAGCCTGCCGGTGCTCATCGAGCCACACAAGGTGCAGACGAACATCGTGTCGTTCGCGATCGACCCTGAGGCGATGGATGCGGGAGCGTTCCAGCAGGCGTGCTGGGACCGAGGACTACGGCTCTCGCGCTACCTCGGCAACTCGCCGCGCCTGCGCATGGTGACGCACCACGGCATCGAGGCCGCCGACGTCGCCGCGGCGCTGGAGATCATGTCCGCGGTTCTGGACACGGCGCGGATGCCGCTGGCCGCGGCCGACTGACTCGAAGGAGACCGGGCGCTTACCACGACGCCGTGGCCGGGGCGGCCGCGGCCCGGCTGACCTCGAAGGGCCGGAGAGGGGCCAGCGCCCCGCCCGAAGTTGATCCGACCTCAGGCGCGGCGACACCGAAGAGATCAGGGATCGGCCTCCCCGGCACGTGGACCGGATGAGCCATCTGCTCGACGGTGGCGGAGCCGCGTGACCTGACCTAAGTTCACGGCGGCGTACGAACGGCGGCCACTGGGGGTACGAACCTCCCATGCACGGCCGCGCGGCCGAGGCTGTCCGCTCGTTACCCCTTACGAGGATGCAAGGTAAGGGCAGCGCACGCCGCTTCCGCGCGGACGAGAGCGGCCAGGTGGCCGTGCTCGTCGCGTTGCTGTTCACGGTGCTCGTGGGCTTCGCCGGCTTGGCGATCGACGCCGGGCGCTTCTACGCCGAGCGCAGGAACCTCCAGAACGCCGTCGACGCTGCCGCGCTCGCGTGCGCCGGTGGTCAGAACCTCGGTCTCACCCCCGCGCAGAGCATCCAGCGCGGCAGAGACGTCTTCGCGCTCGACACGGTCACCAGCCCCGTCGGCGTGACCGCCACGCTGCCGGCGACCGCCGTGTACCAGCCAAACATCCCCGGTGACGGGCGCAACCTGTCCGAGGGCATCGTGAGCTCGGGCGCCGGTTGCCGCGCGGCGACCGCGACAACGGTGCACACCTACTTCATCCAGCTCTTCGGCATGTCGACGATCGGCGTCTTCGCGAACGCATACGCCGCCCGCGACGGAGGCTTCCTCCCGGTGGTGGTGCAGCGCTGGGAGAACCCTCCGGGGCCAGCGGGCGGCTACCACGACCACACCAAGCAGAGCGGGAACGACAGCGCCAACTGCGTGAAGGGCGCGGCCGACAACTGTCCCGACGCATCGGACGCGAACCCTGGGTTGGAGTTCACGCTCGAGGGCCAGGGCGCGAAGGCGCTCAACGACTCGAGCTTCCGCGGCAACATCGTCCTCGACATCCGTGAGTTCGAGACGAGCACGCACGTCGGCTACAACGGCGTCGCGGGCGACGCCAATCCGGATACGCAGAAGGACCTCGAGGCAGGCTGGATCACGGCACCGGGAGGCTACCCGGGGCCCGATCTCTGCGCCGCACTCCCGAACCAGTTCCAGCCCTGCGCGCAGGTCGCCGTGACGAACGGGAACACCTCCGGGGTCTACATCGACGCGTTCACGAAGCGGTACAGCGTCGGCGACGTCGTCATGCTGCAGGTCTACGACGGGTTCGTGAAGACCGTCTCGAACTTCACCATCGCGCCGCCCACGGTCGTCGACATCGGGATCAACGAGACGAAGACCGCAGGCAACGTGGTCGTCGCCGGGAACAACCAGTTCCAGCCGACCGCCGTCGCCCTCACCGTGGTCGCGGATCCCGGCGACCCGGCGAACCCGATCAAGATCGGCACGATGACGCCCGGCACGCTGACCCCGTCCTCCGCGGCCACGTCGTTCACCTCGGCCTGGACGAACGTCGCGACGACCGGCGCGGCAAAGGGCATCTACGCGATGTACGTCCACGGCGTCGCCGCGGCGCCGTTCCAGCAGATCTCGCACGACCAGATGGTCGTCCTGAACGTCGGCGGACAGACCAAGGATTTCGACCCGGCCAACTCCACGACGGCGAACTCCGTCTCCCCTTCGGGACCGGTCGCCAACTACACCGTCAATCTGAAGGCCAAGGCCGGCTGGTCCACGCCGGTGACGCTCACATTCGACAGCTGCCCGGGCGGGCAGTCCGCTGGCCCTCCATACAAGTGCTACTTCAACAACGACACGTCGCAGAAGACCTTCCCGCTCACGCCGACCGGCAGCGGTGCGAGCGTTACCGCGAGCGTCGCGACGGCGAGCCTGGGCGGTAACCACTACCCGTTTGACATCCGCGCAACGGGTCTCGACGTGGGAGCCCCGGTCACGCGGATCATCCAGATGTCGCTCGACGTGGACACCGCCTCGGGCAACCGGAACGACTACGTCGACGTGCTCGGCTACACCCTGTTCCGGGTCACCGCGGTCGCCTCGAACCACGTGGACGGGGTGGCCGTCACGGGGATGGTCCTCGACCCGAACGATGACCGCCTTGCACGCGGGCGGGCCGTGCGCCTCAAGCCCTGGGAGACGCCGTAGCCGCAGTCGCCCCCCGCGCATGCCCATTTCCGTTCCATCGGCTCAGCAACGCCGATCCCGGCCTCGGCCGGGGACAGGCACTCGCCACTAGAGACCGAGCTCCCGCGCGGCGAGCCGCGGAGGCAGCGACCCAACGGCGAGCAGGCGATCGTGGAACTCGCGCATCCCCCACCCGGCGGCTCGCGCTTTCGCGCGAAGCTCGAGGATCGCCGCCCGGCCGAGCGCGTAGCTCGACGGCTGCAGCGGATCGAGGGTGTAGCGGCGGACCTCCGCGACCGCCGCCAGCCGCCCCAGCCTCGGACCGTCGATCATGAAGCGCACGGCCTGCTCGAAGTTCATCTCGCCGGTCGCCAGGCCCACGTCCACCACGACGCGAGCCGCCCGCCAGAGCAGGTCCTTCAGCCGCAGGAGCCGGGTCGCAGGGCTGTCGAGGTAGCCGAGCTCCGTCATCAGCTCCTCGACGTAGAGCCCCCACCCCTCGATGAACAGGTTCGAGCGCGACATCTTGCGGGCGGGTGAAGGGTGGTCCGCGGCGGTCGACAGCTGCAGGTGGTGGCCGGGGTAGCCCTCGTGGCAGGCGATCACGGCGATCCCCGCGCGCGGGTGGCCCTCGAGGCGCTCGCGCTTGACGCTTTCGGGCTCCGCGGCCAGCGGGAGGGTGACCCAGAAGCGGCCCCGCCGCTGGCGCTCGAACGGCGCCGGCCCGACGTACGCCGCGTACGGCAGCGTGGGCCGCGCGAAGTCGGGCATCGCCTCCACCACCAGCTCCTCGCCCGGGGGAAGTGTGGCGAGGCCCGCGGCGAGCACCGCTTCGCGCGAGCGCTCCATCTCGGTGCGGTAGGTGTCGACGAGCTCATCCTCGGCGGGGTGGTCTCGACGCAGGACGTCCACGGCGGCTCGCCAGTCGTCGTGCCCGAGGGCGCGCGCGGCGTCCCGGAGCTGCGCCTCGGTGTCGCGGTAGAGGCGCTCGCCGAACGCGCGGAGACTCGCCGCATCGTGGTCGAGAAGCTCGCGCTCGCGCAGCAGGCGATCGAACGTCTCGCGGCCGATGGCAAAGGTGCCGCGCGCGCGCCGCATCAGGTCGTCGCGCAGCCACGCCGCGTAGCTGTCGAGCGCATCGCCGGCACGCTTCCCCGTGCCCACGAGGTCGCGCTTGGCGGCGGAGCCTTCGGGCGCGATCGAGGGCAGGACCGCGCGGACGAACGCTGCGCCGGCCGTCGCGCTCTCGCCCGCGACGACGACCCACACCGGTGGGACGAGGTCCGCGTCAAGGTTGCCCATCCCGGCTTCCAGCGCCGCCGGAGCCTCGGCGAGGCGCGCGGCGATGGACCGGAGACGATCCTCGAGCGGGGCGTGCTCCCGGATGAGCGGGTAGTACGCGCCGCGTGTCACCGCGTTCGAGTACAGCGACGGCTGCCGCCGCCAGCGCGCGAAGTCCGCGAGCGCGCTCTCGCCCCGCAGATCCGCGAGGAGCAGCTCGCGATCGACCTGCTCGCCAGGGGAGAGCGCCGCCTCGTCGTGCGCCGCGAAATGTCGCAGCCACAGGTCGACGAAGGACCGCCTCGCGGCGAAGCCGCCAGAAGAGAGGTCGCCCAGATGCTCGTCGTGGTCGTGCACGCCGGCAACCGTTGCCGCGACCGGTTCCAGCGCGAAGCGGCCCTCGATGTACGCGCTGATCAGGTCCGAGAACGCCCGCTCACGTACCATCGCGAGTCGTCAGTCTGTCACGCGAAGGGAGTGCGCCTTGTCGGTGGTCCGTGAGCGGTATCCCGATTGCACGAACTGCGAGGCGCCCTGCTGCAGGCGTCAGTTCATGGAGGACGAGAGCGGCTGGTACCGCGTCGCCGACGCGCGGCCGATCTATCTCGAAGCGGGTACGGACATCAAAGTCGTGGGGTGGGCGGTGCAGCCAGACGGCCGCCAGCCGATGTTCGAATGCCAGGCCTACGACGTGAAGGGACACCGCTGCACGATCTACGAGCGGCGGCCCGAGCACTGCCGCGCCTACGACTGCCGGGACGACGACCCCGACGATTGGACGGCCCGCGCGCACTGCGACCTGCCGCGGCATCGCGCGATGGATGCGCGCCGCACCCCTCGAAGTCCGGTCTCCACGTAGCGGCGTTCAACTGATGGCGGCCAGGCGCTTCGCGGTCTCCAGCTCCTCGGGCGTGTTCACGTTGGTGAACGACCGCAGCTCCGGGTCGGCCGTCCGGAGCTCGTCCTCCCCGACGTCGCGCACGCGCACGTCCGGAAAGAACGAGATCACCCGCATGCGGCGGGAGGCCAGGGCGGATTCCATCGCCCATAGCCCCGACTTCGCGTACACCGCGTGCAGCGTCTCGAATTGGCCGCCGACCCGCGGGACGACGACGTCATTGCCGGGCGCGAGCTGGATGAGCAGCCGCCAGACCGGCGCGGAAAGGAAGGGCATGTCGCACGCCGCCACCAGGACCACCTCGCCGGCGGCCGCGGCAACGGCCGTGGCGATCCCGCCCAGAGCGCCGCCGTCGGCGTAGCGGTCGCGCACGACCCGGAGCCCAAGCGCGTCGTACGCCGTGTCGTTCGCGACGACGAAGACCTCGTCCGCGACGCCGGCGAGCACATTCGTGGCCCGGCGGACGATCGGAGTGCCATCGCCGAGATCGAGCCATGCCTTGTCGCGCCCCATCCGGCGGCTCTTGCCACCGGCCATGACCGCGGCCGAGACCTTCATCTGGAGAGCACCGCGGATACGACGAACGTCGCCACCCCGGACGCGTCGCTTGGCGCGAAGTGGCGCGGGGCGCCCGGCGGCACGAAGTCCGCGACGACCGCGAGGAGCCGAGGATCGCCCGCGCATATGAGCTCGGTCGAGAGCTCGGACCGCGCGACCTCGATCTTCGGGAGAAGCTCGCGCTTGAATCCCTCGACCACCAGAAGATCGAGATCCGCCCGAACGTAGCGCTCGACGACGCGCGCGAAGTCCTCTTCCGCGCCGTGGTCATCGATGACCGCCGTTTGCCCGCCGCCGGTGATGATCGTCTGCACGACGCCGCTCCGCCGCACGCGATAGCTGTCCTTGGCCGGCCGATCGATCTCGAATCCGGCGTGCGCGTGCTTCAGGTATCCGACGCGCAGGCCTCGATCACGCAGCTGTGGCAGCAGCGCGAGCAGGAACGTGGTCTTCCCGCTGTTGTGGCGACCGACGAAGGCGATCGCCGGGACGGTCAGGCGGCGGCGGCCGGCGTCCCGCAGTTGCCGCAGAACTTGGCGTCGCTCGCCACGGATCGGCCGCAGCTGGTGCAGTGCCTGGTGCCCTCCGCCGACGCGGTCGTCACGGCGGCGACCGGAGGCGGGTCGCCGGTGGACTGCGAGCCCGTCGGGGTCGATTCGTCCCGGAACGTCCGCACGCCCTTGCCGAGCTGGCCGAAGACCTCGGGGAGCTTCCCCGCGCCGAAAACGATGAGCACGATCACGAGCACGAAAACAAGCTCGCCACCGCCGATGCCGAAGGGCATGAGTCACTTCCTCGTGGCGCGCAGGCGCGCCCTTTGTCGTGCTCATCAGTGTATCGAGCCGCCGAGCTGAGTCGGGTCACACGAAGAGGCCATCGAGCAGCCCGAGGAACAGCGGCACGACGACCAGGAGCATCAGCGCCGGCAGGTAGCAGAGCACCAGAACGAGCATCAGACGGCCCTCGACTCGCGATGCGGCTTCGAGCACGCGGTTGCGCTCGGTGGCGCGGAGGCCGTCGCGCACCTGGACGATGGCGCCAAGCGAGCCACGGCCCAGGTCGCGCGAGCGGTCGAGCTCTCGCGCGAGTGCCGCGAGCGTGGGCAGCCCGGCATCGTCCGAACGCACTGCCAGCGATCGGAACAAGGGCGCGCCGAGAGCGTAGTCCGTGGCCGCCAGAGACAGGGCGGTGTCCAAGAGCGTCACACCCGTGGCCCGGGAAGCCAGCGTCGCGAGCGCGGTGGCCGCGGGTCGACCCGCCGCGACGAGCGCCTCGGTCCGCTCGACCAGCGACGCGACGGCGCGCTCCGCGGCCACGCGC